>NZ_JAHLQZ010000187.1:0-7477 GCF_018919505.1 Citrobacter sp. S55_ASV_140 | reverse complement strand
CTTTCTTTGAATCTATAAATGTCCCTGGGCATGCGCCTTAGGGTCAAACGTTGCACTTTTTCAGGGCAGTGTATGTCAGAAAAGAATATATCGATCTGTATAAACGATCAATAATAAGAAATTGATCGTTATTATCTATCAATAATAACTTTCGATATCCATGAATTGATCGTCTTAACCTATCAAAAAGTAAGGATATCCTAGCTCGTTTCGCGCCGTTTCCTGCTCCTTTGACAGATGTTGACTGATTAATAACTTATGCAGTGGTTCTTTCCCGACCGCTGCTGCCAATCCACAGGTGATTTATGAAAACCAGAACAATAATTGCTCTTTTTCTCTCCGCCGCCTCTGTCTCTGCGCAAGCAGGCAACTGGATGGTGAAAAACGGATGGTGCCAGACCATGACGGAAGACGGTCAGGCGCTGGTTATGCTGAAAAAAGACACTATTGGTATCTTCGGCCAGTTGCAGGGTTGCCCCAACGGTCAGCAGGAACTGATGGGAAGCCGTATCAGTATTAACGGGAATTTGATCCCCACCTCTCAGATGTGTAATCAACAGACAGGCTATAAAGCTGTTGAAATCGAAGGCGGACAGGCACCCGCCGCAGCCAGGAAAGCCATTGAATCAATTGCCGCTCAGGATAATTCCAGCGTGCAGGTCTTTGGCACACAAATGAAATTTACCCGTGGTGATATGCTCCAGGTTTGTCCGAAATATGTCAACGCTCTTACAGGCGCATCAGCAGATGCCACCGGGAACAAGCCGCTGAAAGTCAACAAAGGTTCGGTAATGAAAGCGGCCAGACAGGCGTACACGAAAGAATATGACCGTGAAACGGCAGACGCCGCTGATTTTGGCAGCTATGAAGTGAAGGGAAATACGGTGGTATATGAAGTCTACAATGCCGCTTACCGCACCTACGATAAAATCGTTGTTACTGTAGGATCTGATGGTAACGCCACCGATGCAAAGGTGGAGTACATGGGGCAATAACCCCCTGGTATTGTTTCTGACTCAGTCATAAAGGCCGTGCCTCCATCGGGAAGCATGGCCTTTTTGTTTTTATGCCGCCTCACTCATTGCATCACCTGTCACAAGAGTAGGCAGAAATGACTTCTCACCGCGTTTTAACCCCCCTGATTTAACGACTCATCATCACGCCAGCCCTGACCGGCTGGCTTTTTTATTTTCGGAGTGATTAATCATGAATACTGCAATTACTGACGCCACCTTATTGTCAGACACTATTTTCGCCACGCCTGTCGCAGATGAACAGCGCCCCGGCTTCTGGCCGCAGCATTTTGCCGCTATTCCACAGTGGATATTACTGGAGCCGCGTATCTTTGCGTGGATGGACCGTTTCTGTGCGGATTACAGCGGCGGAATCTGGAATTTTTACACGCTCAGTAACGACGGCGCTTTTATGGTGCCGGATACTGACAGCGATGTGCAATGGCAACTCTTTAACAGCATGAACGGCAATAACACGCAAATGAGTGCAGAGGCCGCCGGAATTGCCGTCTGTCTTATCGAGTACAGCCATCATGCCTGCCGTACCGGATGCGATGCCATGACAGCGCACTTTTATCGTCTGCGTGAGTATGCTCTGCACCATCAGGAATGCTCCGCCATCATGCGCATTATTGACTGAGGAATAGGTATGACTTTCAACTTATCACTACCGCAGGAACTACCGCTGACAACCCGGCGTACTGTTCAGCGTGCTCTGGCGCTGCTTGAACACCATCTGCGCGAACCAGGCGCATCATTCACGTCCACAACGGTTGTCCGGGATTGGCTGCGTCTGAAAATGACCGGGCTGGAGCGCGAAATGTTTCTTGTGCTGTATCTTAACCAGCAAAATCAGCTAATTACTCACGAAACCCTGTTTACCGGCACTATCAACAGCACGGAAGTGCATCCCCGCGAAGTGGTGAAATCAGCCCTTCGCCATAATGCAGCCGCCGTGCTTTTTGCCCACAACCATCCCTCCGGTGAAGCTGAGCCCAGCCAGGCCGACAGACAGATTACCGCCAGACTGGTAAAGGCGCTGTCGCTGGTAGAAATCCGGGTGCTGGATCACTGCATAGTCGGAGGCATGACAGTGGTTTCATTTGCCGAACGTGGCTGGTTATGAAGGAGAGCAAAAGATGCCACTGACTGATGCCATACAGTGGGGATTAAAGCGAAGTTTCACACCGAATTTTGGCGCAAGGCTGGTACAGGAAGGCAACCGACTGCACTACCTGGCTGACCGGGCCAATATCACCGGTAAATTTGGTGACGCCGAATGTCTGAAGCTGGAAGAAGCATTCCCGCATTTTATCCGCCAGATGGAACTGATGCTGAGCACTGGCGAACTTAATCCCCGTCATGCGCACAGCGTCACTCTCTACCACAACGCTTTCACCTGTGAAGCCGATACTCTCGGTAGTTGTGGTTACGTCTACATCGTTATTTATCCCACTCAACGTTAAACCTTTTTCACACGCGAGAAAAAATGAAAACCTTACCTGCAACAATTCAGCGGGCGGCTAAGCCGCGCCCGTCTCCCGTGACGGTCTGGCAGATGCTGCTTACCCGTCTGCTGGAGCAACATTATGGCCTTACCCTGAATGACACGCCGTTCAGCGATGAAACCGTTATTCAGAAACATATCAACGCAGGCATCACACTGGTTGATGCCGTTAATTTTCTGGTGGAAAAGTACGAACTGGTACGTATCGATCGCAGAGGGTTTAACTGTCAGGAACAGTCACCTTATCTGGGCGCAGTGGATATTTTGCGGGCGCGGCAGGCAACCGGCCTGTTACGGCAAAGACATCTTCCTTCGATACGCTGAATCTTGCGAGCCGTCTTCCCGATTTACATCACCAATCTTTTTTCCTTATTAACTCATTGCATAATGCGCCTGCCATTCCCGGCGGGCGTGTTTGCTTTTTACGGACAAAATACCATGCAAGCAGAAGCTGAAATTTTAACCGATCATAATGAGCTGATTTGCTCCACCAGTATTGAACGCATCGTCACAGGACGTAATGCTGCGTTGAAACAGATTGAGGCGCTGATTTGTCAGCTAGATGACGTTTCCCGACTCACTTCAGAAATTGGCGGCGACATAGCGAGTCATTGGGCGATGCGGCAGGGCCATGCTTTCGACTGCTGGCTGGTGCAACCTGTAGATAAAGCGATGCCTGTCATCACCCGCAATATCGACCGCAGCATCTGGCGCGATCTGATGCTGAAGTCCGGGATGTTAACGTTGATGGATGCTGAAGCCCGCAGTCAGTGGGCGAAGAACCTGGAGGAGGGCGATCTTCCGGCCATCAGTGAAGCCAATATCCTGAGTACCTTTGAGCAGTTGCACCATAACAAGCAGGACGTTTTTGAGCGCGGGATAATTAATTTATTCAAGGGATTGAGCTGGGACTACAAAACCAATAATCCTTGTTACTTCGGCAAGAAGATTATCGTCAACAATCTGGTGAAGCATGACAGATGGGGCTACAGCCTGAACTGGGGCTGGCGACGCGATCAGCTCGCCGATCTGGAGAGGATGCTGTACCTACTTGACGGGAAGACCATTCCCGATAACCGGCATGATATCTCTATCCGGTTTATGGACTTTGTGCGCGACAACCCGCATCAGCAGGTCTTCGAGGATGAGCTGTTCACCATTCGCTACTTTCAGAAGGGCAGCGGGCATATCACGTTTAATCGTCTGGATCTGGTGGAGAAGATGAATGACATTGTGGCGAAGTACTATCCAGGGATGTTGCCTGCCAAATGAGAAATAATGTTTTTATAAGTAGGGCTATGTTCAAATTACCACGAGTTATTAAACGAGGTAGTCCCTATGGGTTCGCTTACAAACAAATCATTAGCGCAAAGATTGGCGAGGATGGTGATGCGAATGAAGGAAAATATGGAAATGTCCATATCACCATGGTGAATGGTGGCCCGGTTATTGAGCTTTTTTGTGAGCCAGATGAGTCTAAGGAAGAAAGTGATGGCGATATCGGTCAGTTGAATGCATTTTTTGACATTTTGGAATTAGAGCCGGAATCAACAGAGCGATATCAGTTAACCAATATTGATGGAGAAGACGCGTTTATCCGTATTGGTTCCATCGCTATGGTGCGAGTCCCACTTGATGTGCTGGAGCCTGTCGAGGAAGATGATATATAACAGATTTCGTCATCTTAACTCAGTTGTATTAGCTCAGACTTGATGTGACGGTTTTCCCTAGCAGCACACAATCAAATCTGATAGTCTGCGAAGAGCGAAGAGCAGATTGTGTTACTCTGTACAGAATTATGATCCTTTTTTCCAGATAAAATCCAGCAATAAAGAAGTTTTTTGATTTTAATTTATAAGAGGAATTTGTGTTGTGTGTCTATAAAAATAATTAATTTTACAATGATGAACTTCTCAATAATTTATCAAAGTAAAAATTATCCTGGAATGAGGCTAATAGCAATGCGGAATTAAAAACTTCCATCTTTGAAATATTTCAGCACCTCTTCATCACTAGACTGGCAATAAATAAAGAGCTAAAATACAATTATTTCAAATTATTGAAGAGAGATTTATGAATAGCACATTAAAAGAACTTGAGAGAAATTGCGCACCAATAGATTTTATTGAACCACTGGCTCGATTGGTCTTGGATGATTTAGCTATGTGGGCAAATGATAATATATACTCAAAAAAATCTGGGTGTTTAACTTATGAACTGCCTCTTGATGGAAACATCAATGCAGCTTGTACAAGTTATCATGATTCACGCTATCGAACCCATATTGAAATTAACCTTGGAATGGTTCAGGAAATCTACATCCAGTCATTTACCTATCCAGGTTACATTAAAAATCTAGAAAGCGGAAATTGGCATTTCAACGCTCTTGATGAGCCCTTTAGTGATGCTGAATTTTTATTCGAAGGTGGTATCCCCCCAAGAATCAGCGCGTCTGACACGGTCGCTCATATGGTCGAGCTATACAAAAATATTCCCAACAACAGAAATACCATGTGGACTGATGAAGAATTAATTTGCCGTTTTGCCATGTTTGAATTAATGATTGCGTGGATATTTTTTCATGAACTTGCACATCACGTTCAAGGGCATTACAAGATAAAAAAAGAAATAAAAGAATCGGTTACTTATCATGAACTAGATTACTCAAGCAACACTAATAATTCCAATCCTGAGGTAACTCCCAGCGTCATCCAAAAGAACATTGACCAGCATGCCAGAGAGATACTTGCAGACCTCGAAGGCATGTATTTAACACTGAGGATGATGGTGAGAAATGATACATTAACACCACCTAACACTTTTTTGCTTTTATATGTCCAAACTTCAATGTTTAATGTATTCTATAAATTATCTGAGGGAAAGTATACGGAATTAGATAGCGTTAAAGTTTCTCACCCCCACCCTGTAATTAGAAACAAATTTGTGCACGCCCTGTATGTCTCTGTGATGAGTTGGGAATTGGGTAATGAGATATACCAAGATTATCGTCAATCTGTTAGCCGAGGTTTTGAATATTATACTGTAAAATCATCATTGTTAGCTGGAATGATATGGGCAATGAGACAATCTGATTACAGTCCGGATGCAATGCCCCAATTTCTTAAATTTAGTGATGAGACCGAGTATTCCACAGATTATAACTACCTTAGAGAATTGACCTTAAGCGCTGAAAGGCAATCATCCATGATATCACTCTTGCATATCATCGATAATGATTCAGATAATATTTTTAAATTAACAAAATTAGACAATCTATTCACTCATTTTTTAAATGTTAATGAAGAATAAGTTCCAATGATTAGTGTTCAATTTCATCAGAGGTCTGAACTCCAGTCATTTGTACAGGGCTACTGTTGTAGCCCTAACAACCCTAGATTTCAATCAACTCAGAGATATCTAACTCATCACCGACTTAATGCCTATATAGCGGAATGAGCTTTTCATGTCAGATATAACAATGTCCGCATATTGCACATAACGGCCAGAATTTTGGCGGGCTGGTCTGCTCTGAGCGAGGTGCGGGCATTAACACTTAGAAGATGGTTATCTTGTTATAGCCTTGATTTTTATCCACTAGATTTCAAATACTTGCTAAAACAGAAAGTGAAAATCATAGCATACAAGCCATTTTGGAACTGTCGAAATCCATGGGTTAAACTCATAAAACTCAGTTACAGCTGGCGGTCTTGAGGTTAAATGGCGGAAGTCTAAAACAATCATTACATTATATGCACATTTTAGAGTCGAAAATGAATATGTGGGCTTGATATAGGGCTCCGAAGGTAAAAGTGGTCAATGAGCCCTCTGTTTGCTATTTGTTTTCTGCTAACTGATCGGGGCGAATAATATATAGCTCTGGAGACTGATCGGTAGCGTTGTCAGGAGGCATCATCATAACCCATGGACGGCCTATAAATTTACCGCCTTCAAAAAACATGCCTACTTCATCGCGCCAAAAACGTTTTGTCGCCAACACAGCTCCAGGCCAAATTGATTCAACGATTTCTTTCAACGTTGGAGTCATATAACTCACAAGGTTCATTAATCGATTAGCATGATGGGTGGCACTTTCAGGACCTATACTTTTAGCTATTAACATCACCATTGCAAATAACCGTTCTGTGCGCCTTCCCATTTTGACATCCAGCTTAAGTGTCAACCCATCCGGAAGTTGGGCTTCTAAAGCTCTAATGTCTATATCCACTTCAAAAACAGATTCATCAAAGCTTTCCCACATTTGTAAGTAAGTCATGTTACGATCGAGTAAATAAATAGGTGATGGTATATTATCGTAATATTCTAAAATCTGTGCTGCAGGTGCTCTATCAAATGACTTTGTATAGACCAGTGGTCTTGCTAATGCAGCGGCCAAATGAATTGCTCGAGCAGGTTCAAACTCATCAATACCCATTATTTTAAGTTGATGACGAATATTTTCTGCTTCTACAAAAAATCTTTCTGCTTCAGGATGATAAGGAATATATTTTCCATCTTCAACTTTGATACTTCTTTGTTGCTCTTTTTTATTATGACACAAAAAAGGATGTAGCCATCCTAGAACAGTTTCCCCTCCCAGGCTTTCAAACCAATCAGGTTGAGGAACAAGAGCTTGAAGTATCAATTCAAGTTGTTCGTCATTTACAGCGGCAAAAAGTGATTGATTAACGGCCTCTCGTTCAGAATGCTCATAAACATCAACTAGGTGATTGCTTCCAGTGACATAAGGCCATAGGAGTTCGTACATCAAGAATGCATCATGATTTTCTGAAAACCAACCGGCCCACTCAACTTCAGCTACTGAAATATTATCAGGGAATTGCCAGTCCTCTCCCAGTTCAGGAAGAAGCCATTCCTTTTCAGTCTTTATCTCCCCATTAAAATTTATGATGTAACTCTCTGGCTCAATCCCTCCTATCCAAATATTGTCGTCCTCATT
>NZ_JAHLQZ010000186.1:0-7502 GCF_018919505.1 Citrobacter sp. S55_ASV_140 | reverse complement strand
GATCAGCATTGTGCAGTTAGCGGCACCGCTGATGTAATACATCATGCTGTAAACAAAAAAGAGTCTGGGCAATGTCCAGACTCTTTTTTTTATCTATATTGTGATGCCATAGGCCTGAAGTTTCTGTATAAATTTAATCGCACCCTTAAAGTTTAAGTGGTCGCCATCCTGAAAGTCGTGACGAGTAAAGTCCGGGTCACCACTCATATCGATAAGTACAATATTTTCCTTATTTAATGTGATTTGTTGGTAAAATGAAAAAGCCTCATTGACCATTTCTTTATTAATGTTTTCTATATATTTCTGTGGCTGAGGGGGAAATACTATATACATAGCGTATTTATTCTTCTCAGCATTGTGGACCATTTTCTCAATATTACGAGAATTCGAACTCAATGATTCCTTATGACGAAAAAGTTTGGAATGATTGCTGCCGCGCTGTATGCTGAGTTTATCCATTTCTTCTTCGCACATTGAACTTTCATTTCTTTGCTCATCAATTGCCATATGAAAGTCAAAGTTGAGATATTTATAGTTAACAATGTCTGTTATTGCGGCTATCAACTTTGCTTCAGATATAAATAAACTTAACAGGTTTTTTTCAATGCTACTGCTAATTGACGCTGGTTGGTATATCTCATCATGATTGCTGGTGAAAATTTCTTCATCATATTGAATGTATGGGATATTATTTTTTTTGGCGAAAAATTTAAGCTCCTTAAATACACCACTGTTAAAGCTGCCTTTACTTCTGGCCAATTCATGGTGTAAATCAAAAAAACTCGTGATATGAATATGTTTTTTTAACTTGCCACTCTGAGACAGATGTTCAGTGATAGCCAGGGCAAAGGCAGTATCACCACTTTTAACGGACATATTGGCTGTACAGGTAGTCAATTGCGTTGGTACACCCCACCAGGCATATGACGACCCGGTAACGACATTATCAATAATCTGTGTATTATATTTTTTGTATTCATGTTCCAGATACATGGCATATTTTTTGTTAGTCCCACAAGTCACACGTAGAGGACTATAGTAGATGTAAGAGAAGACATTCGCGCAGTCGAATTTTCTTCTTAAAATATGGCTTCCTTCATCATCATAGATGAGAATTTTAGTTGCATTATCGGGTGACGGATGATTGATGGCCTGGATACAGTGTTCAACGTCTGCGGTGATGTCCAGATGTACAAGTTGTGACTGAAAACAATCCGCGATAATGGTACTAAAACTGAGATAATGACTATGGGTGCCATAAAAGAAAATCTTATATTGCGCGGAGCGCAGGAGCGTCATCCAGTATTCTGAAATTATAGGAAGAATAATGTCTACGTCTTTTTCAGTGATATCTCTTGTCGTGAGCGGTATGAGGTTATTGATTAAGGTGACAGATTGTTCATTCTCCTCTATATGTTGCTGGCCTGCGATTAAAGTATTCTTGATATTGTCGATGTCTAAATTAAGTTTGTATTTGGCCAGAGATTTTGCATGTTTTTGGAGATCTTTTATGAAACGGTGTTTATCCACGTCACTGCCTGCTTAGAAATGTGAAAATCATGTAGGATAATTGTTGAGGCTATTTTTTGACTCAACGGCTGATATCTAAAAGCGGCAATTTTTAATGATAATTAAAGGGAGGGTATGGTAAGGAGATTATTTTTGTGGGGGAACGACTCCCTTACTCGTTGGAGAACCGCAGAGTAAGGGGGGGGGGGGGCTGGTTGGGCGTCAGGCCGAAAGCTGACGGCTCACCAGTGGACCGCTAATGTCTTTCGCTGCGCGCTCCATGACTTCCTGAATCACAGAAGAGAGCTCATTGACCTCAAATTTTGCCACATAACCATCAGCTTTAACCCGGCGAACGTGATCTTCATTGGCGCTACCGGAAAGCGAGGAGTGGATAACGACCGGGATTTTCTTCAGGCGTTCGTCGGTCTTGATCTTCCGGGTAAGCGTAAAACCGTCCATCTCCGGCATTTCCAGGTCGGTGAGCACCAGGGCTATCTTCTCAGTGATTGGCTTGCCTTCCGCCTGCGCTTCTGCGGAAAGCTGCTGGATTTTTTCCCACGCATCCTTACCTGTCACATGCATCTGATGCGGGATTTCCATGGCGTTAAGCCCTTTCTCCAGCATCGCGCGCGCGACTTTCGAATCTTCTGCCACAATCGCCACCGCACCCGGCGTGATGTTGAATTTACTGGTTTTCAGGTCTGTCGCGCGTAAATCGTGATTGGACGGTACGATGTCGTAAAGAATTTGTTCAACATCGAGTACCAGCGCCAGGTTGTTGGTCTCTTTGTCGTCATCCAGGCAGGCGATACTGGTGATGTAGCGACCGTTGACGGCTTTCTCGGCGGTATGTACCTGTTGCCAGTCCAGACGCATAATGTTTTCCACTGACTCCACCGCAAACGCCTGTACGCTGCGGGCGTATTCCGTAATGAGCAGGATGTTGAGCCCGGTCTCTGGTTTACAGCCCGCCACCGCCGGCAGGTCAATCACTGGGATCACTTGATCGCGAATGTTCACCATACCTAACAGTGGAGCTTTCATTCCCGCCGGACGCGTAAACGTCGGCATCGGCACGATTTCACGCAGTTTGAATACGTTGATGCCAAACAGCTCTGATTTCTGCTCCTCGATGGATTTGCCGAGGCGAAACAGCAGCAGTTCAAAACGGTTAGACAGGGTTAGATTGGTCCTGTCATCAATATCTTTCTGGAAATTGTTCATCCTGTCCTCAGTGTGAAAGCCAGCCTTTTCTCTGTTATCGGCACTGAGGCGAAAAAATAGAGCGTTAAACGGTGAAAATGGCGAAATCGTGAGCCAGTTCTGTTGCCGGGAATAGCGTTCTGCACTCTTCGAGTAATCGCTGACAGCCTTTTTCATCGTAGCGTGAGCTAACGTGGGTCATGATCAAGCGTCCGACACCCGCTTTTAGCGCCAGTTGCGCGGCTTGTCGGGTTGAACTGTGTCCACGGCTATTGGCCTTCTCCTCCATTGACGCGTCCAGTGTAGTTTCATGCACCATCACATCCACGCCATTTGCCAGTTCGAAGGCACTTGCGCAAGGGCCTGTATCGCCGAAAATCGCCACGGATTTTCCCCTGGTGGCCGGGGCAAGAAAGTCGGCCCCGTTAATTACGCGACCATCTTCCATGACGATGGTTTTCCCGGCTTTCAGCTCCTGGAACCACGGACCGGATTTAACACCAGCCGCCTTCAGCGCACTGGCGTTTAGCGCACCTGGTTTGTCGTGTTCTTCAATGCGAAAACCATAGCATTCCAGCGGATGTTCCAGTGGATATGCCGTTACCTTACGCAGGCCGTCATCGATGATTTCACCCGCGGTGATTTCCACAATATCCAGAGGATAGTCAGTCCATGAACCGCTCAGACGCAAAGCGGTTTCGGTAAATTCCCGTAATCCTTTTGGGCCGTAAAGCGTCAGTGGCTTGACGTTCCCGGCCATCGAACGACTACACAGCAATCCAGGTAAACCAAACAGGTGGTCGCCATGCAGGTGGCTGATAAAGATACGGTCGAGTTTTCCCGGATTGAACGGTGTGGCGAGCATTTGATGCTGTGTTCCTTCGCCACAATCGAAAAGCCACAGCCCCGGCTGAGTCGGGTGTTGCAGATTCAGTAAAATTGCCGTTACATTGCGTGAGCGGGTAGGAACTCCCGCTGACGTGCCTAAAAATAGTAATTCCATCTTTGCGTTACACTTTTCGCCATCGCTAAGGCAGGGTGTTCAGGTTATCACAACAAAGGGGCAGACAATGATTCACTGGCAAGATCTCCACCATGCAAAGCTGAGTACACAAGAACTGTATGCCATTCTTCAGCTTCGCTGCGCGGTATTTGTTGTTGAACAACAGTGTCCATATCAGGATGTAGATGGCGACGATCTGGTTGGCGAAAATCGGCACATTCTGGGCTGGCACAATGATGAGCTGGTGGCGTATGCGAGGATTCTGAAAAGCGATGACGATCTGGAGCCGGTGGTCATTGGCCGGGTGATAGTCAGCGAAGCGCTACGCGGCGCAAAACTGGGGCAACAGTTGATGACCCAGACGCTGGCGTCATGTGCGCAACACTGGCCGCACAAGGCGCTGTATCTGGGCGCGCAGGCGCATCTGCAACCGTTTTATGCGCGCTTTGGTTTTATGCCGGTGACGGATATTTATGACGAAGACGGGATTCCACACATCGGAATGGCGCGAGAGGCACATCAGGCTTAAACAGGCGCAAACGGTCCAGGTTGTCTATAGTTAGCGGATACGTCAATAGAAAGGGAGAATACAATGTCTTTTCAATCTTATGAATCACGTATCGATGATGATCTGGAACTCTTGAGCGAAACGCTGGAAGAGGTGTTGCGTTCTTCCGGCGATCCGGCCGATCAAAAATATCTTGAGTTAAAAGCGCGGGCGGAGCGGGCGTTAGAAGAGGTGAGAAATCGCGTCAGCCATGCTTCTGACAATTATTATTTCCGCGCGAAAAAGGCCGTTTGCCGGGCGGATGACTATGTGCATGAAAAACCCTGGCGCGGAATTGGCGTTGGCGCCACGGTCGGTTTAGTGATGGGATTATTGTTAGCGCGGCGATAAATTCCGCTCCGTCATCGCATTTGTTCGTACTCCCTAACTCGGGGTACTGCTTTTTCTGTTCAGTACCCCGTATAATGAGAGGTTTTTAACAGGGAGAGGTCCGCGTGCAATCAATCACTACTGCGCTGGAAGGTCTGATGCGTCATTTGTCGCAAGAGATACCGGCAGCACCTGGAATTCGTATTTACGACATACCTTTCCCTCTGAACGATGCGTTTGACGCTTTAGGATGGCTGGCCAGTCAACCCGTCTGGCCCCAGTTTTACTGGCAGCAGCGTAACGGCGACGAAGAAGCTGCTGTGCTGGGGGCTGTCGCCACGTTTTCCTCGCTGGCATCCGCTCAGCAGTTTTTACGTCAGCATGACAATCAACCTGACCTGCGTATCTGGGGCCTCAATGCGTTCGAGCCCCGGCACGGCAATTTGTTGTTACCGCGACTGGAATGGCGACGCTGTGCCGGAGTGGCGAGCTTACGGTTACACCTTTACAGTGATGTTTCGCTGCGTGAAGACGCCGCACGCGCGGTTGAATTTATTTCCACGCTGGCCAATGTTAAACCATTGCCCGCGCTGCGTTTGAGTTTGACGGGAGAACAGCACTGGCCTGATAAAGCCGGTTGGATAGATCTGATAAAGCTTGCCACGCACACCATTAATGGGGAAGAACTCGACAAAGTTGTGCTGGCGCGAGCGACAGATTTACAGTTTTCACAGTCGGTGAATGCCGCTGCGGTGATGGCTTCCAGCCGTCGCCTGAACCTTAACTGCTACCATTTCTTTATGGCATTCTCTGACGACTCCGCTTTTCTTGGCTCTTCCCCTGAACGTTTGTATCGGCGGCGCGACACGGCGCTGCGCACCGAAGCGCTGGCCGGAACCGTTGCCAATCACGCCGAGGATCATCGCGCCTGGCAGTTAGGCGACTGGTTGATGAAAGATGATAAAAACCAGCGCGAGAATATGCTGGTGGTCGAGGATATTTGCCAGCGGCTGCAAGGCTGTACGCAAGCCCTTGATGTGCTCCCCCCGCAGGTGCTCAGATTGCGCAAGGTGCAGCATCTACGCCGTTGTATCTGGACGGAACTGAATCAGGCCGACGATACGCTCTGCCTGATGCAACTCCAGCCTACGGCGGCAGTTGCAGGCATTCCGCGTGAGCTGGCGCGCGAATTCATCCGGCAAAATGAACCCTTTGAGCGCGAGTGGTATGCCGGTTCTGCGGGTTATCTTTCTCTGCGCCAAAGTGAATTCTGCGTGTCATTACGTTCGGCGAAAATTAACGCCAACGTGGTCCGCCTGTATGCCGGCGCGGGGATCGTGCGTGGTTCAGATCCTGAGCAAGAATGGCAAGAAATAGACAATAAAGCGGCAGGGTTACGTACCTTATTACAGATGGAAGGATAGTGATTTCGTGTATATTTCCGATTCATATCAAAAATCCATTTATTCGATTCTCTATACTGTGTCGCAATATTGATACCGGACAATCTCATGTCAGTAAGCGCATTTAACCGACGCTGGGCGGCGGTCATACTGGAAGCACTCACTCGCCACGGCGTCAGGCATATCTGCATTGCCCCTGGCTCTCGTTCTACACCGTTGACGCTGGCAGCAGCGGAAAATCCTGCTTTTATCCACCATACCCATTTTGATGAGCGTGGTCTTGGGCATCTGGCTTTAGGTCTGGCAAAAGTGAGTCGCCAGCCAGTCGCCGTGATTGTCACGTCCGGTACGGCGGTGGCGAACCTGTATCCCGCATTGATTGAAGCGGGCCTGACCGGTGAAAAACTGATTTTACTCACGGCTGACCGACCGCCAGAACTTATCGACTGTGGCGCTAATCAGGCGATTCGTCAGGCCGGCATGTTTGCTTCTCATCCGTCGCAAACGCTCTCTTTACCGCGCCCGACGCAGGACATTCCGGCGAGCTGGCTGGTGTCCACCATTGATAATGCCCTGGCCGCGCTGCATAGCGGGGCGGTTCATATTAATTGCCCCTTTGCGGAACCGCTGTATGGCGACATGGACGAAACGGGGATTGCCTGGCAGCAACGCCTCGGCGACTGGTGGCAGGACGACAAGCCCTGGCTACGTGAAGCGCGTCGGCTGGAAAGCGACAAACAACGTGACTGGTTTTTCTGGCGACAAAAGCGCGGCGTAGTCATCGCGGGTCGTATGAGTGCGGAAGAGGGCAAGAAAGTTGCGCAATGGGCGCAGATGCTCGGTTGGCCGCTGATTGGCGATGTCTTGTCGCAAACCGGACAACCCCTGCCATGTGCTGACCTGTGGTTGGGGAATGCGAAGGCGGTGACTGAGTTACAGCAGGCGCAGATAGTGGTGCAGCTTGGCAGTAGCCTGACCGGAAAACGACTCCTGCAATGGCAGGCCAGCTGCGATCCGCAGGAATACTGGATTGTCGATAATATCGAAGGTCGCCTCGATCCGGCGCATCATCGTGGGCGCAGGCTGGTGGCGAAGGTGGGTGACTGGCTGGATCTACACCCGGCGGAAAAACGCCAACCCTGGTGCGTGGAAATCCCGCGCCTGGCGCAACTGGCATGGCAGGCGGTGGAAGCCCGTCGCGACGTGTTTGGTGAAGCGCAATTAGCCCATCGTATTCACGAGTATCTGCCCGAACAAGGGCAACTGTTCGTGGGTAACAGTCTGGTCGTGCGCCTGATTGATGCGCTGTCGCAGCTTCCGGCTGGTTTTCCAGTTTATAGCAACCGCGGCGCGAGCGGCATTGACGGTCTGCTGTCAACGGCGGCGGGCGTACAGCGCGCCAGCGCAAAATCAACGTTGGCTATCGTCGGTGATTTATCTGCACTGTATGACCTCAATGCGCTGGCGTTATTGCGTCAGGTTTCCGCGCCGTTTGTCCTGATAG
>NZ_JAHLQZ010000185.1:0-7508 GCF_018919505.1 Citrobacter sp. S55_ASV_140 | reverse complement strand
GATGTATTGTTCCCAAAAAGGCGGCAAATGCACCTCAACGGAATCAAGATAATAGCGCCATTTGTTAGGATCGTCGGTGGTAATACCGTAACGTGTAATCGCGTGCGTAAGTACAATAACGCTGTTACTTTGGGCATTCAGTGTTAACGATACTGGCGCAGAACTGGCGCCAGTTGGACCAGGTACTTGCTGAATTTGACTCAGGTTTTCGAGATAGTTTTCGACAGCGCTGCGTTCTTCAGGCGTAAGCTTACGCTTAGAGGCGTCTGAAAAGACGTTGCTCAAAGGTAAATTTTTCCGTCTGGATTTCGTTCTGAGTCGCCACCCTGCAAGCAATGAGCAGGCCAGCAAAGCAGCTAAAAAAATCAGAATGGTGCTCATGCTTTCCCCATCTTACTTAGTCTGTCAGGCGTGGTCAGTCGCACCCTGTTCAATATTCGTGATTCTTTAGTTGGCTATCGGCAAGTGTGGAGTTGAACTTGAGCATCTTAAAGCGCAGCCCAGTAAATGCGAATCATAGCAAAATCACTAAAAATGGAATATCAGCAAATTCCTGGAGTTATTTCAACCTATTGACTTTTAATTTGAAATAGGGATTAACTTTTAGTACGTTACATAAATGTAAATAAACGGCAATTCACGTTGCCGAAACCGTGCGGTATATCGCACAATGACCCCAGATTTCACAGCAAAGACCCTCACAATGAGCAAATCATTACAAAAACCCACGATTTTGAAAGTGGAAACCGTCGCCCAATCCCGGCTGTTTAAGGTCGAAAGCGTGGACCTTGAGTTCAGCAACGGCGTACGCCGCGTTTATGAACGTATGCGGCCCTCCACGCGTGAAGCGGTAATGATTGTGCCGATTGTGGATGACCATCTGATCCTTATCCGCGAATACGCGGTCGGGACCGAGTCCTACGAACTGGGTTTTTCCAAAGGATTAATCGATCCCGGTGAAAGCGTATTTGAGGCGGCGAATCGGGAACTGAAAGAAGAGGTGGGATTTGGCGCGAAAGATCTGACGTTTTTGAAGAAACTCAGCATGGCGCCGTCTTATTTCTCCAGCAAAATGAACATTGTGGTGGCAGAGGATCTTTATCCTGAATCGCTGGAAGGGGATGAACCTGAGCCATTACCGCAGGTACGCTGGCCGCTCGCGCATATAATGGATTTGCTGGAAGACCCTGATTTCCACGAAGCGCGTAATGTGAGTGCATTGTTCCTCGTACGTGAATGGCTGAAAGGGCAGGGACGGCTTTAATATCTATCCCACTAATACGCAAACAATAAAAAAGGCGCCGAAGCGCCTTTTTTGATCAGAACAGTTCGTGTGTCTCACCATTATCGATAATGGTTGTCCCCACCTCGTGTACCGCCTGTTGCGTTGGCTGAGTACCTTCAATGAAATACTCTTCGCGGCTGTTACCGCCGCTCGCCAGTTGACCGGTACTGCGATCGATATTGACCGTCACGATACCCGGCGGCGGCGTCAGCGGCTGCTCGGGCACACCTTCCAGCACGGATTTCATGTAAGCATCCCACGCAGGCTGCGCGCTCTTCGCGCCGCCTTCATAGCCGGAGATTTGATCTTTGATCGCCCCGGAAGCAGTCGTGTGACCCAGATTGCGGCGATGATCGTCAAAGCCGATCCATACTGATGTCACTACGCCTGGTCCGTAACCGGAGAACCACGCATCTTTAGAACTGTTGGTAGTCCCGGTTTTTCCGCCGATATCGTGACGTTTCAGGTCGCGGCCCGCACGCCAGCCGGTCCCCATCCAGCCTGGTTCCCCAAAGATATTGGTGTTCAGCGCGCTTTTAATCAGGAACGCCAGCGGCGTGTTGATTACGTGCGGAGCGTACTCCTGCGTTCCACTCTGCGCGACCAACGCCTGGTTGGCCTGCTCAAGCTGTGGCATAGGCACGGCGGCATTCTGCTGCTCCTGCGAGACGGCGACATCTTCTACATTACTGTTTTCCAGCACGTTAGATTTCTGGGTATCGCCATAAATCACCGGAATATCACAATCCGGGCAGGCAATTTTTGGCTTCGCTTCGAAGATAACGCCACCCATATCGCTTTCGATCTTACTGATGAAATACGGATCGACGAGGAAGCCGCCGTTCGCCATCACCGCGTAACCGCGCGCCACCTGCATTGGCGTGAATGAGGCGGAACCCAGCGCCAGTGATTCGGTGTGCACAATGTTCTGTGCCGGGAAGCCGAAACGTTGCAGATACTCTGCTGCGTAATCCACGCCCATAGCACGCATGGCGCGTACCATCACCACGTTTTTCGACTGGCCCAGCCCCTGACGTAAACGGATAGGACCAGCATACTGCGGCGGTGAGTTCTTCGGCTGCCAGTCGGAACCGGCACCGGCATCCCAGCGGGAGATCGGCACATCGTTGAGCATGCTCGCCAGCGTCAGACCTTTATCCATTGCGGCGGTATAGAGGAATGGTTTGATGTTGGAACCTACCTGGCGTAGCGCCTGGGTCGCACGGTTAAACTTGCTCTGGTTGAAGTCAAAACCCCCTACCAGCGCCAACACCGCGCCGTTTTGCGGATTAATAGAAACCAATGCGGAGTTAACATCCGGCACTTGCGCCAGCCACCAGGCATCGCCAACCTGGCGTACCCAGATTTGCTGCCCGGTCTGTACCACATCTGTCACTTTACGCGGCGTCGGACCTTGCTGAGTATCCGAGCGGTAAGGACGCGCCCAGCGCATGCCATCCATCCGTAATGAAACTGATGTGCCATCCGCCAGCGCGGCAATGGCTTCCTGCGGATTGGCGCTGGTGACAACCGCCGGCAGCAGTGGTCCATATGTTGGCAGCGCTTTCAGCGTATCGGTGATTTTCTTGCTGTCCCAACTGCTTTCGCCCACTTTCCACAGCACGTTTGACGGGCCGCGGTAGCCGTGGCGCATGTCGTAATCCATCACGTTGTTACGTACTGCCTGCTGGGCCGCCTGCTGCACTTTGCGCGTAATGGTGGTGGTGATGCGATACCCGTCTTCATAGGCTTTCTCGCCATAGCGGTTATACATCTCCTGGCGCACCATCTCAGACAGATACGGCGCAGAGAAGGCGATTTCCGGCGCGTGATAGTTGGCGTCAATGGCCTCGCCGCGCGCCTGATCGTACTGGGCCTGCGTAATGTAATTTTCACTCAGCATACGCGACAGCACGACGTTACGTCGCGCGGTGGCCCGATCCATCGAATAGAGGGGGTTGAAGGTTGACGGCGCTTTTGGCAGACCGGCAATCACCGCAATCTCACTTAAGCTGAGCTGATCGACCGTCTTGCCGAAATAGACCTGCGCGGCCGCCCCCACGCCATAGGCGCGATATCCCAGGTAGATCTTGTTCAGATACAGCTCGAGGATTTCATCTTTACTCAGCAGTTGTTCAATGCGGATCGCCAGGAAAACTTCTTTGATCTTACGCATCAGCGTACGTTCCGGACTCAGGAAGAAGTTTCTCGCCAACTGTTGGGTAATGGTACTCGCCCCTTGTGAGGCGTGACCGGAGAACAATGCGACGCTGGCTGCACGGAAGATCCCCACCGGGTCGACCCCGTGGTGCTCATAAAAGCGGCTGTCTTCTGTGGCGATAAAAGCTTTGACCATCACTGGCGGCATCTGATCCAGCGTGACCGGGATTCGACGTTTCTCGCCATATTGCGCGATCAGCTCGCCGTCAGCGCTGTAAACCTGCATCGGGATCTGTAAACGCACATCTTTGAGCGTCGCGACGTCAGGTAATTGCGGCTCAATATAGCGATAGAGGCCATAAATCGAGCCTGCTCCCAGCAGGATGCAACATACTGCAAGGATTAATAAATACTTTACGAACTTCACTGGAGATTTCCCATTTAGTGGCATTTGGGCAGTTTATAAACAAACGCGCGGTAGTATAAAGGCAAGCCAGACGCATTGATATACCCGTTAAAGCAACGGGTGATACGGAGATCATCAGCAATGGCTTTTAATATCTGGAAAATTGGTCTGCATATTCAGCAACATGAAGCGCTGGCTGTCGCTGTCGTTCGCGACGCGACCGGTTGGTTTCTACAGCGCTGGTGGCGTATGCCGTTGGCACCTCAGGTTATCGTTGATGGTCACATTCGCGAGCCAGAACAGCTTGTCGCAACGCTACTGCCGTGGAGCCGTGAGCTTCCTCGCCGACATCATATTTATCTCTCCTTTCCCGCCAACAGGACGTTACAAAAAAAGTTTCCTCGTCCGGCAATGACCTTGCGAGAGCCAGAGCAAACTGCATGGTTGTCCGGTTTGATGGCTCGTGAACTGGATATGTCGCAGGATGCGCTGCATTTTGATTATAGCGAAGACACGTTGAGCCCGGCGTTTAACGTCACTGCCGCGCAAAGCAAAGAGATTTCAACGCTGCTGACGTTAATACAAGCGCTGAAAGTACAGGTTAAAGCGATTACGCCGGACGCTAGCGCCTTGCAACGATTTATTCCTTATTTACCCGAACATCAACAGTGTCTGGTATGGCGTGATGAGACCCAGTGGCTATGGGCGACCCGCTCGTCATGGGGGCGAAAATTGACGGGCGATATTGGCCGTCTCGACGAACTTGCCGCAACGTTATCTCTTTCCCCGACAGCTATTGCGCTATGCGACCCCAGCGGATTCGATCCTTTAAACGTCGTGTCCGTTCGCCAGCCGCCAATTCCACCACACAGCCACCGCTTTACCATTGCATTAGGACTGGCCATGGGAGGAACGTATTGATGATATCGACCATCAATCTTCTGCCCTGGCGTCAGACTCGGCGGTATACCTGTTTGCGTTTCTGGGCCGTCTTCTTTAGCGCTGCTCTACTGCTGAGCATTGGCGTGACGTTAGTCTATAACAGCGTTTTTAGCGTGGAAAACCGGGTCGCACTCCTGCTGGTAGAGGCTGAAAATAAGCGCATAGCGGCGCTGATGGCGCTAAAGCCTCGCTTGCAGCAGCGCCTGCAACAATGGCAACAGGTACAAGCGCGAAACAAACAGCGTGACCAGACCCAAAGCTGGCAACAGATTCTGCAACAACTGGCGGAATTACTCCCGGAACAGGCGTGGTTAACCAAAATGACCTGGCAGCAAGGGACGCTGGAACTGACGGGAAATGCGCTGAACTTTGCCGCCCTTAAGGCGCTGGAAACGCAATTACGCCAGCAGCCGTTGTTTACGCTAAATCGTTCTGGCGAAACGCAGCAGGATGCCCAAGGGCGTTGGCAATTCTACTATCGTCTGACGCGGAGTGACACGCATGATAACGCTCTGTGATGCCTGGCTCGCGCAGTCGCTGCGCTTTCGTGTTATGTGCGCATGCGGCTGGATTTTAGGGTTGCTTATGATGGTAGCGCTATGTCTTTACCCCGCCGCCAGGCTGCGGGGTATGCAACAAGAGGCGCTAAACCAGCAACGTGCTGCCATTCAGACGCAATGGCGAAACCTGTATCTGCTGGCGTCATCGTCAGGAGAGGCTGAAGAGACGTTTATTCCATTCTCTCCGTTGCTGTTTCAGACGCCCCTTATACGTCTTGTCCACTGGCAACCCACCATTAAGGGCGGGGAGATGACGCTGAGGCCTGCGTGGGAGGCTATCCCGCCGGTGTTTGTCCAACTGGCGGAACAAGGGATGAGCGTCAGCCGGTTTTCTCTCAGTGTAGAAGGCGCTGAACTGCTGTTAACGCTACAACTGGAACATCTGAATGACGGTTGAACGCTGGCTGTTGGCATGCATCAGTGTGCTGATCCTGACCGGTATGCGTAATCCCTTCTTACCGCCGGAAGACCCTTGCCAGACAGCTGAGTGGTCGACGTGGCGTTATCAGGGGATGGTGAGCGTGGGTGAGCGACCGATCGGCATCGTGCAGGATGGGCAGCACAAATGGCGGCGAGTTGAGCGAAATGACGTCCTGAAAAACGGCTGGACGATTTCGCAGATAACGGCTGAAAGCTTAACTCTCAACACAGAGAAAAGCTGCGAGCCTGCTCAATGGCAGTGGCAACGACAGGGAGCGGTAAATGAAGCGATGGATGAGATGGATAGCCATGATGCTGCTGGTCGCGGCGTCCAGCGGGCAGGCGGGAAAACCGCAAAACGTAACGCTGGTGGTGGATGATGTGCCTGTTGTGCAGGTTTTGCAGGCCCTGGCGGAACAAGAAAAGAAAAACCTGGTGGTTTCACCGGATGTCGGCGGGGTGCTGTCACTGCATCTGACAGATGTGCCCTGGAAGCAGGCGTTGCAAACGGTCGTGAAAAGCGCCGGATTAGTGCTACGCCAGGAGGGCAACATTCTGCATGTGCATTCCATGCAATGGCAGAGTGAAAATGCGGCCCGCCAGGAAAATGAGCAGGCACGAATGCAGGCCAGCCTGCCTCTGGAACATCGCAGCATCATTTTGCAATACGCTGACGCCGCCGAATTGGCAAAAGCCGGAGAGAAGTTGCTGAGCGCTAAAGGCAGCATGACGGTTGATAAACGAACCAACCGCTTACTGCTGCGTGATAATAGCGTTGTGCTTAACGCGCTGGAAAAGTGGGTGGCGCAAATGGATTTACCCGTTGAACAGGTGGAACTGGCGGCGCATATCGTCACGATTAATGAAAAAAGTTTGCGCGAGCTGGGGGTTAAATGGTCGCTGGCCGACGCGCAACAACCGGGGGCAGTGGGGAATGTCACTACGCTTGCCAGCGATCTTTCGGTGCCCGCAGCAACATCCCGTGTGGGATTTAATATTGGTCGTATTAACGGTCGGTTACTGGAACTGGAGCTGTCGGCACTGGAGCAAAAACAGCAGCTTGATATCATCGCCAGTCCGCGATTACTGGCTTCTCACCTGCAACCTGCCAGTATTAAGCAGGGCAGCGAGATCCCGTATCAGGTCTCCAGCGGAGAAAGCGGGGCGACATCCGTCGAGTTTAAAGAAGCGGTACTGGGGATGGAGGTTACGCCCACTGTTTTGCAGAAAGGGCGAATCAGGCTGAAACTGCATATCAGCCAGAATGTCCCCGGGCAGGTGCTACAACAAGCTGATGGTGAAGTTCTGGCTATCGATAAGCAGGAAATTGAAACGCAGGTTGAGGTAAAAAGCGGAGAGACGATTGCGTTGGGCGGCATTTTTTCACATAAAAATAAATCTGCGGCTGACAGCGTGCCGTTGTTAGGCGACATCCCCTGGCTTGGCTCTCTTTTTCGTCACGATGGAAAAGAAGATGAGCGTCGTGAGTTAGTGGTCTTTATTACGCCCAGACTAGTGTCAACGGAATAACTTATGCATGAAAAACCGTTGTTTTTGCACTGAACACGTTTCAGGGATTTGACGTGGGGGTGTATTTAGCATACAAGGAGTACCGATTTGAGCGTCGGTACTTTTCTTTACTTATGCGGCAATGAATACGCTTTGCCTTTCTGGTGGTGTGTCATAGGCTTATTTTGCCGTCATTGGACTACGCGATACGTCGCCATGTCTGATG
>NZ_JAHLQZ010000184.1:0-7649 GCF_018919505.1 Citrobacter sp. S55_ASV_140 | reverse complement strand
GCGTCGATTCCGGCAGGTGGAAGTTGGTGACCAGGGCATCAATCACCTGGTATTTATAGCCTGGATAAATAAATATCTGCGTATCACCGAAGAACGGCGCAATGAGATCGTTTTTTGCAGCCTGCGCCGCGCTTTCCAGTGAGCGAACGGACGTTGTTCCCACGGCTATCACGCGGTTGCCACGCGCCTTCGCCGCCAGCACCGCGTCAACCACATCCTGCGGCACCTCCGCATATTCGGAGTGCATAATGTGGTCTTCGATAGTGTCTACGCGCACCGGCTGGAAGGTACCCGCGCCGACGTGCAACGTAACGAACGCCATTTCAATGCCTTTATCGCGCAGTTTCGCCAGCAGCGGCTCGTCAAAGTGCAGCCCCGCGGTCGGCGCAGCGACGGCACCCGGTTTTTCGCTATACACGGTCTGGTACAGCTCGCGGTCGGCGTCTTCGTCCGGGCGGTCAATATACGGCGGCAACGGCATATGGCCGATGGCATTGAGGATATCAAGCACGCTGCGTTCATCGTCAAACGCCACTTCAAACAGCGCGTCGTGACGGGCAACCATCGTCGCTTTAATACTTTCATCGTCGCCCAATAGCAGCTCGGCACCCGGCTTCGGCGCTTTCGAGGCGCGAATGTGTGCCAAAATACGCTTGTCATCCAGCATGCGTTCGACCAGCACTTCAATCTTACCGCCGCTGGCTTTACGGCCAAACAGACGCGCTGGAATGACGCGGGTGTTGTTAAAGACCAGCAAATCGCCAGGGTTGAGCTTATCGAGCAAATCGGTGAAAGTACCGTGCGTCAGCGCGCCCGTCGGCCCGTCCAAAGACAGCAAGCGGCAGCTACTGCGCTCAGCTTGCGGATAGTGGGCAATCAGGGATTCGGGTAGTTCAAAGGTGAAATCGGTAACGCGCATGACACTGACTCAGACTAAAATAAGAGGCGGGTAGTCTAGTGCCGGGGCGTTCTCCCTGCAACCTTTACCCCTCTGGATAAACGTTTAACTATGAATTTTCTTGCACATTTGCATCTCGCTCATCTTGCCGACAGCTCGCTTTCCGGCAATCTGCTGGCCGATTTTGTCCGGGGTAATCCGGAAACGCATTTTTCGCCTGAGGTGGTGGAAGGCATCTTCATGCACCGTCGTATCGACGTGATGACCGATAACCTGCCGCAGGTGCGTGAAGCCAAAGAGTGGTTTCGTAGCGAAACACGCCGCGTCGCGCCAATTACGCTGGACGTGATGTGGGATCACTTTCTGTCGCGCCACTGGGCGGAAATCTCCCCAGACTTCCCGCTGGTAGACTTTGTGCGCTATGCCCGCACCCAGGTGACCACAATTTTGCCGGAATCGCCGCCGCGCTTTATTAACTTAAACAACTATATATGGTCAGAAAAATGGCTTGAGCGCTATCGTGACATGGATTTTATCCAGAACGTCCTGAACGGCATGGCCAGCCGCCGTCCGCGTCTCGATGCCCTGCGCGCCTCATGGTATGACCTGGATACGCATTATGATGCGTTAGAAGAACGTTTCTGGCAGTTTTATCCGCAGATGATGGAACAGGCGCAGCGTAAAACCCTTTGATTGCAGCCCGCATAACGCGCCGGATAAGCCTTAGCCACCATCCGGTAAAAGATTGATAGACAAAACCTGTCTCATTGATTGCCAGCGCCTCTTTGTCTTATTCACGAACACTCTCTATACTGGCCCGCGTTGCGTTCCAAAAACCCCTTAACATTGCAGGAGAATTATATGGTACTGGTAACTCGTCAGGCTCCGGATTTCACAGCAGCTGCGGTACTGGGTAGCGGTGAGATCGTTGAAAACTTCAACTTCAAACAGCATACCAACGGTAAAACCACCGTTCTGTTCTTCTGGCCGATGGACTTCACTTTCGTTTGCCCGTCTGAACTGATCGCATTCGACAAACGTTACGAAGAATTCCAGAAGCGCGGCGTTGAAGTTGTTGGCGTTTCTTTCGACTCTGAATTTGTCCACAACGCATGGCGTAACACCCCTGTCGACAAAGGCGGCATCGGTGCGGTGAAATACGCAATGGTTGCTGACATCAAACGCGAAATCCAGAAAGCCTACGGCATCGAGCACCCGGAAGCGGGCGTTGCTCTGCGTGGTTCTTTCCTGATCGACGCTAACGGCGTTGTTCGTCACCAGGTGGTTAACGATCTGCCGCTGGGTCGTAACATCGACGAAATGCTGCGCATGGTTGACGCGCTGCAGTTCCACGAAGAGCACGGCGACGTTTGCCCGGCGCAGTGGGAAAAAGGTAAAGAAGGTATGAACGCGTCTCCGGACGGCGTGGCAAAATACCTGACCGAGAACGTTTCCAGCCTGTAATTGGCATGAATCGACAAAAGGCCCGCAATGCGGGCCTTTTTTATGGGTTTATGTCGGATTACCCTTTTTCACTTCACGCCAGATTCGCCACGCCATCAGCGCCAGTACGGCGACGCCAAGGATTAACGCCCCCCACACCAACAGCGTTTTCCACTGGCTTTGTTGCTCAGCGACTGACGTTGCCGTCAGCCGACCCTCACCGCCCAGAGTAACCCGTTCATCCTCCAATGCCTGCGGCATTTTATCGGGATCGTTGTGCTTACGTAACGCCTCCGGGACCAGCATCGCCAGACTGATGCTCGCGGGTTCCGCCGCTTTGTTTCCCCATGCCAGGATAAACGGGCTTTGACCTTGCGCGTTAAAAATCACTTTATAGCTGTCGCGCTCCCCTCTCAATACGGGTAAGGTGGCGGGTAAACGCGTCTGAAGCGTCGTCATCCGGACCGCCTCGACTAACTCACCGGAGAGTGGAATATCATCCGAATGCTGATTTTCCAGATTGTAGAGAACCGTTCGGGTTAAAGGCTGCCAGGCGTCTTTTTCTCCCTTGCGCCATTCAAGTTCAACCGGCAATACGCCTTCGTAATCCAGTGAAATCTGTAATGAGGTCAACGGTTGCGGCCTGGACCAGCGCCAGATCGCCTGGTTTTCGGCAATTCTCTCCGCTTCAGCATCCATCGAAACAGGCCGGGTAAGCGGAGGCTCCTCACGGGTTATCGCACTCACGCCGGTCAGATTTAACGCAGGGCTTTGCGAATCAAGAATCAGCAACAGCCAGGGGACACCACCAGCGGACATGCGCAAATCATCGACGCCTAAGGTGTCCATTTTCAACCGGTCGTCGCTATGCGTCAGATCCATCAGCGGCGCATTTCCTGTAATCAACCTCCAGTCACGTAAATCTCGGCTGTAATAAAGCGATGCCGTTCCCTGCCAGTTTTTCGCAGGCGCATCCCAGTTTAAACGCAACTGGGACAGCGATGGCGTCTCTTTGACATCGTCTGGCAAGGCGATTAAATAACTCTGCCCGATGGATTGCAGGTTTTCACTTTCGAAGCGAATTTCGATGCCATTTTTAGCACGAAGCAGGACCGCGGGTCTTTCATCATCTTGCTTTGGCGTCACCTGTTGCACCGTAGAATCAAACGGAAAAAGGCGCAGAGGAATCGTTCTCGGGGACGTTGCCTGCGTTTTTTCAGCCAGCAGAGTGAAAGGCACTACCTCGCCCTGACGGTTGAACACCCGGATATCACGTAAATCCGGCCAGACTGCCTCATGGTACACCGCTAAAGGCAGAGGCAGGCTATACCATTGCTCTGAACCCGGCGTTAAGAGCTTCACGCCCTTCGCGTAGTCTACTGGCGCATCCGTAACCGTATTACTGCCCCACGCCGCACCGGTTGCTCCTAACAGAGCACTCCAGAGAACCGCTTTAATCCATTTCATTTTTCTTCTCCAGCTTTGGGCGGTAAGGGTGAAAAATACCCGATAATCAGCACCAGAATGGCGACGCCAATAAACGCGACCGCGCGCGCCAGGCCGCCGCCTCCCGCGCTGTCCACCAGCATCAGTTTAATAATGACTATCCCCAGCAAAACGGCTCCACACAGCCATTCCTGCCGCGAGCGACGCCGGGTTGCCTGCAGCATCACCACCAATGCCGTTAGCATCCAGAACAGAGCAAAACAGGTTTGAATCAACCGCGAATCCCACAGGGCGTGTACATTCCACGCAACTTCACCATACCAGGACAACGCGCGCAGCAACAAACCATTAAGCCACCAAAAGCCGAGCGCCATCAGCGCCACAACCGGCCATGGGCGGCACACCGAAAGCTGCACCGGGAAATAGCGTTCAGACGCGCGATAAAACACGATCAACCCTAGCAGGGCAAAAGCTGCGCCCTCTTCCAGCGGGTTGAGCAACGGCAGATACGTCTGACGATAAACCACGCCATCCTGTAAATTCGTCAACACGAGCAGACCGACCAGCACCAGCGCAACGGGAACCATCGCCTGCACAGAATATAAGGCTGGCCAGATACGAAATGGCCAGAGCTTGCGCTGAACAGCTTGATAAACCAGGAAAATCAGCAACCCACCAGCCGCCATCATCAGGCCGCTTCCCCACGCGGCCTTCCCCCACGGTAGCGCCTGGGCGAACCAGAACAGCTCAACCGCCAGCGCCAGTACAATCATCCAGAAGAATGACAAATGCGCCAGCCGGGAAAGCGTTGGCGGTAATATCTGTGCGTCACGCCAGAGCAGCGCCACTGCAACAATTAGCGCCGCGCACCAGGCCAGATTCGGCCAGCCCGCAGCAAAAATCTGCTGCCAGGAGATCTGATACATCAGCATCACCAGCATCGTCGGCCATAACAGCCATTTACTGGCATCAAGCTCCCGCCATGCCAGGCGACCAGCAATCGTACGCCAGCCCCAGACCGATACCGCCATTAATGCCAACACGCCAGACAGCACCCACCGCTCCTGTTTCAGGACGAGCTGCGATACCGCAACGAGGGCAGTAATCCAGAAAAGCAAACCGCCAGCGAGTAGCCCCCAACTGCCCTGCATCCGAATGCTGCGCCATAGCCATGCGGCAGCCAGCCAACTGAGGCTAAGCACGGCAAATATCAGCATCACTGAGAGCGCAGTTGTGCCGTTCGCCAGCGTCCATAGCGCGCTGCCCACGGCCAGCACGAGCAGCGCCGTACCGCTATAACTCATGCGTCGCTGCTGCTGTTGGATACCCAGCCAGAGGATCCCAAGTCCTTCCAGCGACCAGGCCATCGCCGTCCAACGGGCTGAAAGCGCCAACGGGATAGCCAGGGTAGTAAATGCGCCGCCAAGCGCCAGGGCAGCCAATACCAGCGGTCTCCCCAGCAAAGACGAACGCCGCAACGCCAGCGTCGCCAACACCAGATAGAAACCACCGTAGCCTAGCGCGCTCAGCGCCGGACCATATGCCATATGCCGCGTAATGGCGTACTGCATGCCAAAACCTACCAGCGGAGGGGCAAACAGCAGCACGCCATCAATAATCTGCTTGCCTTTTTCCTGCGCACGAAGCGACAGCGCCACGCTCAGCACGCCAAAAATAATGGTGTTGGCGATCAGGAACAGTTGGCAGCTCAGGTAATACTCAGGTCGATAGTCCTCCAGCCCCCACAAACCGCCAACGCCAAAGGTAAACAGCAGGCCGAGCAAATTCAGCTCCCGCCAGTGCTGCCAGATGCTAATGGCGAGAATGCCGACCGAGAGCAGAAGATAGAAAGAGAAAAGCGCGACATGACTGCCGCCGCCGGAGGAAAGCAGCAGCGGCGCGAGATAGCCGCCAAGGCTTGCCAACATCGCCAGGCTGAGTGCCTTTTGCAAAATAGCCAGACCCACGCTCGCCGCGCAAATCGCCACCAGCAGCGCAAATGCTAGCGTCATTGGCAGCATTTGCCACAGCCGGAACGCGCCAAAGACGGTGAGATAGAGTGCTCCCGTGGCCCCGCCCTGTAAGATCAGCGCATAGACCGGTTGCTTATGCCGCAACCGCCAGCCCAGCGCCAACAGGACAATAGCAAACAGCGCGGCCGCCACCAGGCGCAGCTCAAGCGGAAACAGAGAATGTTCGACGGTGTAACGCAGCAGGAAAGAAAGTCCCAGGAACAGGAGCAATATACCGAGCTTTGCCAACGGGTTGCCCTGCATAAACCAGCGCACCAGCGATGATATCACCCCGCCAAAAGCAGAAGGCCGCTGGGCGTTGGGCGTGGAGACCGCCGCTTTATCCGGCTTTTGCTGTGAAGACCACGGGTTAACGGGTTCAGGCGTCGGCTCAGCATCAGGTTCCGGCGCCACGCTGCTCATCGCAGGCGTTGGCGCATCGGCGGCAGCCTGTGCCACAGACTCTGACGCCACACCGCGCAGCTCAAGTTCCTCTACCCGACGGCGCAAGGCCGCCAGCTCAGAACGTACCGCCGCACTGCGTCTGTATGCCACGATCGCGAGACCAGGAACCACGACCAACGCGAAGAATAAAACAATGCAGCCAAGGGTTAGCAGCTCATCCATGTTTCCACCTTCACTGTGTAAAGACAGACCAGAATGACACAAATTGTTGCAGCTGTGCCATATCTGTTAACACTATGACCCGCTTTTCAGAAAATCCAATCAGCCCCTGCGTTTGGCCAGGGGCTGTGATGAGAGATTAAAACGCGAAGCAGGAACAACCCAGCGCTCCCCAGAAAGCCCTGTCATCTGACACCGGAATCCCCGACTTGCGCGCGATGTCATGCTGATGACCGTGTACGCCGCAGCTACCGCAGCACTGGTGCATCTGTACCATTGCGCCAATTTTCGCCGCAGCAGGCGGCGCTGAGCGATAGTGCCCCGGCACCTTCACCACCGGCGACCAGTCCGGCACAACCGGAATGGCTGGCGGTGCCAGCGGAGTGAAATGCCCGGCTGCGTACACGACTTTACCATCGACAATAGTCATCACCGACTCGATGCCTTTGATCTCTTCTTCCGGCACGCTGAAATAGTCTTTAGACAGCACCACCAGGTCGGCCAGTTGATCTTTCTCGATACGCCCTTTCTTACCCTGTTCGCTGGAGAACCAGGCGCTACCGGCCGTCCACAGTTCCAGCGCCACATCGCGCGGCAGGCGATTGTTATCATCATACATCGCCATACCACCAACGGTACGGCCCGAAACCAGCCAGTACAGCGCGGTCCACGGGTTATAGCTGGCCACGCGGGTGGCGTCAGTCCCCAGCCCTACCGGAACATCAGCCGCCAGCATTTTCGCCACCGGCGGCGTATGCTTGACCGCGTCTTTGCCATAGCGATCGACAAAATACTCCCCCTGGAACGCCATTCGGTGCTGAACCGCTATCCCGCCGCCCAACGCTTTGACGCGCTCGATATTGCGTTCGGTAATCGTTTCGGCGTGATCGAAGAACCAGTGCAGGCCATTGAACGGGATATCGCGATTCACCTTCTCGAACACATCCAGCATGCGGCTGATGGATTCATCATAGGTGGCATGCAGACGGAACGGCCAGCGATGCTCCACCAGGTGGCGAACCACGCGTTCCAGTTCTTCTTCCATGCCTTCCGGTAGATCCGGACGTGGTTGCAGGAAATCTTCAAAATCAGCGGCCGAGAAGACCAACATTTCCCCTGCGCCATTAGCACGGTAGAAATCGGTGCCCTGTCCGGGCTTGAGCATATCGGTCCAGCGTTCAAAGTCCTCCAGCTCCTGCTTAGGACGCTGAGTAAACAAGTTGTAG
>NZ_JAHLQZ010000183.1:0-7704 GCF_018919505.1 Citrobacter sp. S55_ASV_140 | reverse complement strand
GGTCTGGAACCGGGCGAATTATTCGTCCACCGTAATGTTGCCAATCTGGTTATTCACACCGACCTGAACTGCCTCTCAGTGGTTCAGTATGCGGTGGATGTGCTGGAAGTGGAACATATTATTATTTGCGGCCACTACGGATGTGGCGGCGTCCAGGCGGCTATTGAAAATAAAGAACAGGGGCTAATTGATAACTGGTTACTGCATATTCGCGATATCTGGTTTAAACACAGCTCACTGCTGGGCGAAATGCCGCAGGAACGCCGCATGGACACTCTGTGCGAACTGAATGTCATGGAGCAGGTCTATAACCTGGGTCATTCAACGATTATGCGATCCGCCTGGAAGCGCGGTCAGAAAGTCACGATTCACGGCTGGGCCTACGGTATTCATGATGGCCTGCTGCGCGATCTCGACGTCACCGCCACCAGCCGCGAAACGCTGGAGCAGCGCTATCGCCAGGGCTTATCTAACCTCAGCCAGAAACACTGCAACCATAAATAATGTGACATTGCCGGGAGGCGGCTATGCCTTACCCGGCCTACAAACCTGCGCCGTAGGCCTGATAAGCGAAGCGCCATCAGGCACTTCAGCCAATTACTCGTCCAGCAGCACTACTTTGCCAACGTACGGCAGATGGCGATAACGCTGGGCATAGTCAATGCCGTAGCCGACCACAAACTCATCTGGAATAGAGAATCCGATAAACTCAACCGGGACATCCACTTCACGACGGGAAGGTTTATCCAGCAGCGTACAGATAGCCAGGGATTTCGGCTCGCGCAGGCTCAAAATCTCACGCACTTTAGACAGCGTGTTGCCAGAGTCGATGATGTCTTCAACAATCAGCACGTCTTTGCCACGAATGTCTTCATCCAGGTCTTTCAGGATTTTAACATCGCGCGTGGTAGACATTCCGCTGCCATAACTGGATGCAGTCATGAAATCGACTTCGTGGGAGACATGCACTTCACGGCACAGGTCCGCCATAAACATAAATGAACCGCGTAACAGACCAACCAGCACCATATCGCTGCCGCTGTCCTTATAACGTTCGTTAATCTGACGTCCCAGTTCAGCAATACGCGCTTTGATCTCCGCTTCCGGGATCATGACTTCAACAGTATGTTTCATATCTCTAACCATATGATTTAAAAACAAATCACTCAATGCTTACTTTTAATAAGCGAGCATCTAAGCGCAAGGCACGCAGTATACCAGCAAAAGCATTCATCCGCGGCATCTGTTGATAAAGTTCATTGTGTGACAATCATCACGCGTTTTAACTCCTATAATTAACTGCTATTAAAGAAATAACACCTGTGATGGTATTTTTTATGGCAAATAACAACGTACGATCCCAACGACTTATCGTGACACTGAGTGCTCTGTTCGCCGCACTTTGTGGACTCTATCTCCTGATTGGCGGAGGCTGGCTGGTCGCCATCGGTGGCTCCTGGTATTACCCTATTGCGGGTCTGGCCATGGTCGGCGTGGCCTTCCTGCTATGGCGGAATCAACGCTCCGCGCTTTGGCTGTATGCCGTCCTGCTTCTCGCCACTATGATTTGGGGCGTATGGGAAGTCGGGTTTGATTTCTGGGCATTAACACCGCGTAGCGATATCCTGGTCTTCTTCGGTATCTGGCTGATTCTGCCGTTCGTCTGGCGCCATCTGATCGTACCTTCCAGCGGGGCGGTAACAGCGCTGGTCGTCGCACTACTGATTAGCGGCGGGATCCTGACCTGGGCGGGTTTCAACGATCCGCAGGAAATACACGGCACGCTGAGCGCGGATACCACCCCGGCCGAAGCAATTTCACCGGTGGCCGACGAGGACTGGCCCGCTTACGGGCGCAATCAGGAAGGTCAACGCTACTCACCGTTAAAACAAATTAACGCCGACAACGTACATCAATTGAAAGAAGCCTGGGTATTTCGTACCGGTGATTTAAAACAGCCGAACGATCCGGGTGAAATCACCAATGAAGTCACGCCGATCAAAGTTGGTGATACGCTCTATCTGTGTACCGCCCACCAGCGTCTGTTTGCACTTGATGCAGCGAGTGGTAAAGAGAAGTGGCATTTCGATCCGCAACTCAATACCAACACCTCTTTCCAGCACGTGACCTGTCGCGGCGTTTCTTATCATGAAGCACGGGCCGATAACGCCAGCCCGGAAGTGGTGGCTGACTGTCCGCGCCGCATCATCCTGCCGGTGAACGATGGCCGTCTGTTTGCCCTGAACGCGGAAACCGGCAAGCTGTGCGCAACCTTCGCCAATAAAGGCATCCTTAACTTACAGACCAACATGCCGGATACCACGCCGGGTCTGTATGAGCCGACGTCGCCGCCCATCATTACTGATAAAACCATCGTGATTGCCGGGTCGGTGACCGATAACTTCTCCACCCGCGAAACCTCCGGCGTTATCCGTGGTTTCGATGTGAATACCGGTAAGCTGCTGTGGGCGTTCGACCCAGGCGCCAAAGATCCCAATTTCATCCCGTCAGATGAACATACGTTCACCTTTAACTCACCCAACTCCTGGGCCCCTGCGGCCTATGACGCGAAGCTGGATCTGGTGTATCTGCCCATGGGCGTCACCACTCCGGACATCTGGGGCGGTAACCGCACGCCGGAGCAGGAACGTTATGCCAGCGCCATCCTGGCGTTAAATGCCACTACCGGGAAGCTGGCCTGGAGCTATCAAACCGTTCATCACGATCTATGGGATATGGACTTACCGGCGCAGCCGACGCTGGCGGATATCACCGTTAAAGGGCAGAAAGTCCCGGTCATTTACGCCCCGGCGAAAACCGGTAACATCTTCGTGCTCGACCGCCGTAATGGTGAACTGGTGGTACCTGCCCCTGAAAAACCGGTGCCGCAGGGCGCAGCCAAAGGTGATTACGTCAGCAAAACCCAGCCGTTCTCCGATCTCACCTTCCGTCCGCAGAAAGATTTGAGCGGCGCGGATATGTGGGGCGCCACCATGTTCGACCAGTTGGTGTGTCGCGTGATGTTCCACCAACTGCGTTATGAGGGCATCTTCACCCCGCCTTCAGAGCAGGGCACGCTGGTGTTCCCTGGCAACCTGGGGATGTTCGAATGGGGCGGCATCTCCGTTGATCCTAACCGTCAGGTGGCGATTGCCAACCCAATGGCCTTGCCGTTTGTATCGAAGCTGATCCCACGCGGTCCAGGCAATCCGATGGAGCCGCCGAAAGATGCCAAAGGCACCGGCACAGAATCAGGGATTCAGCCCCAGTATGGTGTTCCGTTCGGCGTCACGCTGAATCCGTTCCTGTCGCCATTTGGCCTGCCGTGTAAGCAGCCAGCCTGGGGCTACATCTCCGCCGTGGATCTGAAGACCAATGAAGTGGTGTGGAAAAAACGTATTGGCACACCGCAGGACAGCATGCCGTTCCCAATGCCGGTTCAGGTGCCGTTCAATATGGGAATGCCAATGCTGGGGGGGCCTATTTCCACCGCCGGTAACGTGCTGTTCATTGCCGCGACCGCCGACAACTATCTGCGCGCCTACAACATGAGTAACGGTGAGAAATTGTGGCAAGGTCGTCTACCGGCAGGTGGACAGGCGACACCGATGACCTATGAAGTGAATGGCAAACAGTATGTGGTGATCTCCGCCGGAGGTCACGGGTCGTTTGGCACGAAGATGGGCGATTATATCGTGGCGTACGCCTTGCCGGACGACGCTAAATAACTGAAAAGCCCGGTGGCGCTAAGCTTACCGGGCCTACGGATACGACATACAGGCCGGGTAAGGCGAAGCCGCCACCCGGCTTTTTTTATACCGTGAATCCGAGCATCATGCCGGTATCTTCATGCTCTAACAGATGACAATGCGCCATATAGGCATGCTCTTTCGGCGCATTGTGGTCAAACTTCACCAGCACCTCGCTGACGCCGCCTTCTACCCGTACCGTGTCCTTCCATCCCGCGCGGTGCGCGGCAGGCGCTTTGCCATTCTCAGACAAAATGCGGAACTGGGTGCCGTGAATATGGAACGGATGCAGCATCATGTCGCCCTGACCAGAAATCACCCAGCGCTCATGCTGACCTTTCGCCGCGGCGAACATGGGTTTATTCATATCAAACGCCAGACCGTTAATCCGGTTGGCATTATGGAAATCAAATGATCCCGCCTGCTTCATGTTGCCATGCTGCATGTTCCCCATGTTGCCATGGTTCATATTGCCATGATTCATCTTCCCGTGGCCCATATTGTCATTATTCATATGGTCCATCATCTTCCCATGATCCATACCCGCCATCGCCTGACCGCCGTATTTCTTCATCAGCATTTGCATGCCCATCATGTCGAGCATCGGATCCATAGATAGCTGTAGTTTGCGCACCGTCAGGCCATCCAGTGACGGCAATGACGGCATGGATGTCAGCGAATCAGGCAGCGTTGCGGAAGCGGTAATCAACAGCGGCTGAACGCGCATCACCGGGTGCGGCTTATCAAATGGCGCAACCGCCATCCCCATCTGGCTGACAGGAAGAGTGACCAGATCAAACGCCTTACCGTCGCTCACATCCACCAGCACTTCAAAGCGCTCGCCCATCAGCATAGGAAGTTCAGTGACTTTGACCGGTTCCGCCAACAGTCCACCATCGCTGGCAATAACGTACAGAGGACGATTGTCGCTGGCGGCAATATTCAGCGAGCGAGCGTTACACCCGTTCAGCAGGCGCAAACGCAGCCAACCGCGCGGCGCGGCATGCTGAGGATAAATCGCGCCGTTGGTCAGCAGCGTATCGCCAAACCAGCCGACGGCAGCGGTCATCATGTCCAGTTGGTAGTTGATCTGTCCATCGGCGGAAAACTGCTTATCCTGAATAATCACCGGCACATCATCTATGCCCCACTGCTTCGGCAGTAGTAGTTTGTGAATCTCTTCATCTTCAATCAGCACCAGTCCGGCCAGCCCCATCGCCACCTGACGACCAGTTTTGCCATGCTGATGCGGGTGGAACCAACAGGTTGCTGCCCGTTGATCCGGGGTGAAAGTGACAGAGCGTTTCCCGCCTGCCGGGATAATACCTTGCGGCCCACCGTCAACTTCACCAGGAATTTCCAGTCCGTGCCAGTGCAACGTCGTCTCTTCGGCAAGCTGGTTGTGGATATCCACCGTCACCGATTGCCCTTTATTCAGCTTTAGCGCCGGTCCGAGCAAATTGCCGTTATATCCCCACGTCGTGGCGGTTTTACCTGCAAAGCTCGACTGCCCGACTTGTGCAATCAACTGAATGCGATTAGAAGCATCGGCGGTTAACAGGTCTGGAATGGGCAATGCCGGACGGTCGGCGGCAAATACGCTACGGCTCCATAGAGGTAATGCTGACGCGACGCCCAGCGCCACGGAGTACTTTAAAAAGTCACGACGTTGCATAATCACTTCCTTATATTCAGCAGCTTAAGCAGGCTATCTTTTAAGCATAAGCCTTCCCCTTACGGGAAGGTCAAGTAAACGGCTAATAATAAAGGTCGTCGCTTCGCTCGCAGTGTGCTAACGTTTAAATTCCGTGATGCAGTGGTAGAAGCAATGAAGACGTTTTTCAGAACAGTTTTGTTCGGCAGCCTGATGGCCGTATGCGCAAATAGCTACGCGCTGAGCGAGTCCGAAGCCGAAGATATGGCCGATTTAACGGCAGTTTTTGTTTTTCTGAAAAATGACTGTGGATACCAGAATTTGCCAAATGGGCAGATCCGTCGCGCACTGGTCTTTTTTGCCCAGCAAAACCAGTGGGACCTGAGTAATTACGACACCTTCAACATGAAGGCGCTGGGTGAGGACAGCTATCGCGATCTCAGCGGTATCGGCATCCCAACGGCAAAAAAATGCAAAGCGCTGGCGCGTGATTCCCTGAGCCTGTTGGCTTACGTTAAATAATCCACCGCCGTTACTCTGGCTGTACCAGCGTCAGGGCCACGGATTGCGCTTTTAATTCAGCCTTTGCGCCTTGCGGTAAATTCACATCGGTAACAATATCAGTAAAGCGGCTAAGCGGCGCGACGTTAAATAACGAATGCGCGCCATACTTACTGCTATCCGCCAGTAATACCTTCCGTTGCGCATTGGCGATAATTTCTTGCTTCAGTCCCGCTTTGTCTTCCGTTGGCGTGGTCACACCCTTGTCCATGCTCCAGGTGTTACAGCTCATAAAGGCGATATCGGGATAGACGCTACGCAACATTTTCCGTCCAAACTCACCAATGCAGGACTGACTGCTGTCATCAATGCGCCCACCAACAATCGTCACTTCTATCTGGCGGAATTCTGACAAAAACAGGGCAATATGCAGATCAACAGTAATGACGCGCAGCGGCAAATGGGTCAGACATTTTGCCAGCTCCAGCATTGTGGTACCGGCATCAAGCACCACGGCATCGCCAGCATGCACCATTGAGGCGGCAAAACGCGCAATCGCCCGTTTCTCAGCGGGCGATCGCAGTTGCTTTTCATTGGTAGTCGGCTGCGCCGCTTCAAAACGTCGCAGGGCAACACCGCCGTGGCTACGGCTGATCACGCCCTGTTCATCCAGCTTGATGAGGTCGCGTCTGATTGTTGCTGGAGAGGCGTCAACCGCCTCAACCAGTTGCTCCACGGTAACCAGCGTATGATTTTTCAAATACGCCACAATCTTATCCAGACGGTGTTGGCCTTTCATAACAGTAAATTACGCCAGTTGCATTGCCAGTTTGATCGATACGACCATGCTCTCAGATTTTGCTTTTCCCGTCCAGGCGATATCAAATGCCGTACCGTGATCGGCTGAGGTACGAATAAACGGCAAACCTGCCGTGATATTTACCCCATCATAAAAACCAAGCAACTTAAGCGGGATATGACCCTGATCGTGATACATCGCCACCACCATGTCGTACTGGCCTTCATAAGCCTGCAAAAACACAGTATCCGGCGGGCACGGTCCGTATACATTCATCCCCTTCGCTTTCATATTCTCAATCGCAGGCCCGACAATGCGGATTTCCTCATCACCAAACAGGCCATTCTCACCGGCATGTGGATTCACCCCCGCGACGGCAATACGCGGATGCGCAAAACCGACGCGCTTCAGGAAGGTATCGGCAATGCCAATCACCGTTTCAACACGTTGCCCATTGAGCGTATCGAGAAATTTGCGCAAAGCAATATGCGTGGAAACATGGATGACTTTCAGCTTGTCGGTGTAGAGCACCATGGCGTAATCACGACTTTCCGTCAACGTTGCCAGCAGTTCCGTATGTCCGGGATAATTGTGTCCGCCAAGATGTAATGCTTCTTTATTCAACGGCGCGGTCGCAATAGCGTGCACATCGCCCTTCATCGCCAGTTCCGTCGCCCGTTTTACACAGCGATAGGCCAGATCGCCTGCCTGCGCCTGCACTGTTCCCGGGACCAGTTCGTCGGGTTGCGCCAACGGTTCATCAATCACATGAATCGTACCCGGTTCGAATCGGGCATCAGCAACCTTTTCGATTGCACGGAATGTCACCCCTTCAGCCAGCCCCTGGGCCTGTAATCGCTGCAGAGTTTGCAGGCACCCAACCACCACCAGCGGGGCGCCATTAAGGTCATCTTCACGCAGTGCTTTAACAATAATTTCCGGACCAATCCCCGCCGGATCTCCCATCGTAATCGCAATAGTTTTAGTTACCACGGTACATC
>NZ_JAHLQZ010000182.1:0-7738 GCF_018919505.1 Citrobacter sp. S55_ASV_140 | reverse complement strand
GATATTTATTTATCCAGGCTATAAATACCAGGTGATTGATGCCCTGGTCACCAACTTCCACCTGCCGGAATCGACGCTGATCATGCTGGTTTCTGCATTTGCTGGTTATAAAAACACCATGCACGCCTACCACGAAGCGGTAAAAGCGGAATATCGCTTTTTTAGTTACGGAGATGCGATGTTTATCACGTACAATCCGCAGGCTATTTCTGAGCGTGTCGGGGAATAAATTTCCGGCATGAGTATTTAACGTCGGACTGTTTTTCTGACGCAGGAGTTAAGATGAAATTTGAACTGGACACCACAGACGGTCGCGCGCGTCGCGGCCGCCTGGTTTTTGATCGTGGCGTAGTGGAAACGCCTGCATTTATGCCGGTCGGTACTTACGGCACCGTAAAAGGCATGACGCCGGAAGAAGTTGAAGCCACCGGCGCGCAGATCATTCTCGGCAACACTTTCCACCTGTGGCTACGCCCGGGTCAGGAAATCATGAAACTGCACGGCGATCTGCACGATTTCATGCAGTGGAAAGGGCCAATCCTTACCGATTCCGGCGGCTTCCAGGTTTTCAGTCTGGGCGATATCCGCAAGATCACCGAGCAGGGCGTGCATTTCCGCAACCCGATCAACGGCGATCCGATTTTCCTCGATCCTGAGAAGTCAATGGAGATTCAATACGATCTCGGTTCCGATATCGTGATGATCTTCGACGAATGTACACCGTACCCGGCCGACTGGGACTATGCTAAACGCTCAATGGAGATGTCTCTGCGTTGGGCGAAGCGCAGTCGCGACCGTTTTGACAGTCTCGGCAACAAAAATGCGCTTTTTGGCATCATTCAGGGCAGCGTTTACGAAGATTTACGTGATATCTCTGTCAAAGGTCTGGTAGATATCGGCTTTGATGGCTACGCTGTCGGCGGTTTGGCTGTCGGTGAGCCGAAGGAAGATATGCACCGGATTCTGGAGCATGTTTGCCCACAGATTCCGGCAGATAAACCGCGTTACCTGATGGGCGTCGGCAAACCAGAAGATCTGGTTGAAGGCGTACGTCGCGGTATCGATATGTTTGACTGCGTGATGCCAACGCGAAATGCCCGTAATGGTCATTTGTTTGTGACTGACGGCGTGGTAAAAATTCGTAACGCGAAACATAAAAGCGACACCAGTCCGCTCGATGCTGAGTGTGATTGCTACACCTGTCGCAATTATTCGCGCGCTTACTTGCATCATCTCGACCGTTGCAACGAAATATTGGGCGCGCGTCTCAACACGATTCATAACCTTCGCTACTACCAGCGTTTGATGGCGGGTTTACGCAAGGCTATTGAAGAGGGTAAATTAGAGAGCTTCGTGACCGATTTTTACCAACGTCAGGGTCGACCAGTTCCACCTGTGAACGTTGATTAATTTTAATAATGAGGGAATTTGAATGAGCTTTTTTATTTCTGATGCGGTAGCGGCAACAGGTGCTCCGGCGCAGGGCAGCCCGATGTCTCTGATTCTGATGCTGGTGGTGTTTGGTCTGATTTTCTACTTTATGATCCTGCGTCCGCAACAAAAGCGTACCAAAGAACACAAAAATCTGATGAACTCCATTGCGAAAGGCGATGAAGTGCTGACTAACGGTGGTCTGGTGGGTCGCGTGACCAAAGTAGCAGAATCTGGCTACATCGCTATTGCGCTGAACGATACCACTGAAGTGGTTATTAAACGTGATTTCGTAGCTGCCGTTCTGCCGAAAGGCACCATGAAGGCGCTGTAATTTATTGTTTTCCCAAAGGGAACTGCCGTGTTAAACCGTTATCCTTTGTGGAAGTACATTATGCTGGTCGTCGTGATTGTCGTCGGCCTGCTTTACGCACTTCCCAACCTGTATGGTGAGGATCCGGCTGTTCAAATCACTGGCGTGCGCGGTGCCGCCGCCAGTGAGCAAACGCTGATCCAGGTCCAGAAAACGTTACAAGAAGATAAAATCACACCTAAGTCTGTGGCTCTGGAAGAGGGTGCTATTCTTGCGCGCTTCGACTCCACTGATACCCAACTGCGCGCACGTGAAGTGCTGATGGGCGTGCTGGGCGATCAATACGTCGTGGCGCTTAACCTTGCTCCGGCAACCCCGCGCTGGCTGGCAGCCATTCACGCAGAACCGATGAAACTCGGTCTTGACCTGCGTGGTGGCGTTCACTTCCTGATGGAAGTGGATATGGACACCGCGCTGAGTAAGTTGCAGGAACAAAATATCGATAGCCTGCGCAGCGATCTGCGTGAAAAAGGCATTCCTTATACTACCGTTCGTAAAGAAGATAACTACGGCCTGAGCATCACCTTCCGTGACAGCAGCGCCCGTGATGAAGCTATCTCTTATCTGAGCAAGCGTCACCAGGATCTGGTTATTTCCAGCCAGGGCAGCAATGCTCTGCGTGCGGTGATGACCGATGCGCGACTGAGTGAAGCCCGTGAATACGCGGTACAGCAGAACATCAATATTCTGCGTAATCGTGTGAACCAGTTGGGTGTTGCTGAGCCGGTTGTACAACGTCAGGGTGCTGACCGTATTGTCGTCGAACTGCCGGGTATCCAGGATACCGCGCGCGCGAAAGAAATTCTGGGCGCAACCGCGACGCTGGAATTCCGTCTGGTAAACACCAACGTTGACCAGTCTGCTGCGGCATCCGGGCGCGTGCCGGGTGATTCGGAAGTGAAACAGTCTCGTGAAGGTCAGCCGGTTGTGCTGTACAAACGCGTGATCCTGACTGGTGACCATATCACCGATTCCACTTCCAGCCAGGACGAATACAATCAGCCGCAGGTTAACATCTCGCTGGATAGCGCGGGTGGTAACATCATGTCCAACTTCACCAAGGACAACATCGGTAAGCCGATGGCGACCCTGTTTGTGGAGTACAAAGACAGCGGTAAGAAAGATGCCAACGGTCGCGCCGTGCTGGTGAAACAGGAAGAGGTGATTAACATCGCCAACATCCAGTCTCGCCTGGGTAACAGCTTCCGTATCACCGGTATCAACAACCCGAACGAAGCGCGTCAGCTTTCTCTGCTGTTACGTGCCGGTGCGTTGATCGCGCCGATTCAGATTGTTGAAGAACGTACCATCGGCCCAACCCTGGGTATGCAGAACATCAAACAGGGTCTGGAAGCCTGTCTGGCCGGTCTGGTGGTGTCTATCCTGTTCATGATCTTCTTCTATAAGAAGTTCGGCCTGATTGCGACCAGCGCGCTGATCGCTAACCTGGTGCTGATTGTCGGCATTATGTCGCTGTTGCCGGGAGCTACGCTGAGTATGCCGGGGATTGCGGGGATCGTCTTAACCCTTGCCGTCGCGGTCGATGCTAACGTACTGATCAACGAACGTATCAAAGAAGAGTTGAGTAACGGTCGTTCGGTGCAGCAGGCCATCAATGAAGGTTATGCGGGCGCATTTAGCTCCATCTTCGATGCGAACATTACGACGCTGATTAAGGTCATTATCCTGTACGCAGTCGGCACCGGGGCAATTAAAGGGTTCGCGATTACTACCGGTATTGGGGTAGCGACGTCGATGTTTACCGCAATTGTCGGTACACGTGCCATCGTAAACCTGTTGTATGGCGGCAAGCGCGTCAAAAAGCTGTCAATCTGAGGAGTGCGAAGTGGCACAGGAATATACTGTTGAACAATTGAACCACGGCCGTAAAGTCTGGGACTTTATGCGCTGGGACTACTGGGCTTTCGGCATTTCAGGTTTTCTGCTGATCGCGGCCATCGTGATTATGGGCGTGCGCGGCTTTAACTGGGGTCTCGATTTCACCGGTGGTACGGTCATTGAAATCACGCTGGAAAAACCAGCTGAAATGGACGTGATGCGCGATGCGCTGGAGAAAGCGGGCTTTGTTGATCCGCTTCTGCAAAACTTCGGCAGCAGCCACGACATTATGGTGCGTATGCCGCCAACTGAAGGCGCAGACGGCGGTCAGGTGCTGGGTAGCAAAGTGTTGAGTGTGATTAATGAATCCACCAACCAAAACGCCGCGGTGAAACGAATTGAATTCGTGGGGCCGAGCGTGGGTGCAGACCTGGCGCAAACGGGTGCGATGGCGCTGATGGCGGCGCTGATCTCAATCCTGGTGTACGTCGGTTTCCGCTTTGAGTGGCGATTGGCTGCAGGGGTAGTTATCGCGCTGGCGCACGACGTAATCATCACACTTGGGATCCTGTCGTTGTTCCATATCGAGATTGACCTGACTATCGTCGCATCGCTGATGTCGGTAATCGGTTACTCGCTGAACGACAGTATCGTCGTCTCTGACCGTATTCGTGAAAACTTCCGCAAAATTCGTCGCGGTACGCCTTACGAAATCTTTAACGTGTCATTGACGCAGACGCTGCACCGTACGTTGATTACGTCCGGTACGACGTTGATGGTTATTCTGATGCTTTTCCTGTTCGGTGGTCCGGTACTGGAAGGCTTCTCGCTGACCATGCTTATCGGTGTTTCCATCGGTACCGCGTCTTCTATCTACGTGGCATCGGCGCTGGCGCTGAAGCTGGGTATGAAGCGTGAGCATATGCTGCAGCAGAAGGTCGAGAAAGAAGGGGCGGATCAACCGTCGATTCTGCCTTAAGCGACGCAGAGCGTGTGAAGCGTAAGAACTGGAATCCCGATCGCAAGGTCGGGATTTTTTTTTGCTTGTGCTTTAGCGGCTGAGCATTATCTTTTTCTGTCGCCACACTACTGACAGTATGCTGTCAGTAGCCCTGTTTTATAGTCCTTCTGAGATTACCCACACAGGCAGGAGGAAGTATGAACAACGTAATTAACTGGTTTGAAATCCCCGTGGCACAAATGGAGCGCGCCATCGCTTTTTATGAGCCAGTGATGCAGGTTTCTTTGCGTCGGGAGAATATGGACTGCGCCGAGCTGGCCGTATTCCCGCATCAGGATCCCGCTCCTGGCGGGGCGTTGGCTAAATTTGACGGTATTTCGCCTTCAGCGCAGGGCGCTATTATTTATCTGCATACGGACAATTTGGCTGCCACGCTTGAACGCGTCGCCACCGCTGGCGGTCAATGCGTGTTTGGCCCGCTCGAACTGGGGCAGGACATTGGTACGATTGCGCTATTTACTGACAGTGAAGGCAATCGTGTTGGTTTACATCAACCCGCGTAATATTTTCAGGCCAGAGGATTAAAATGAGTAGACGCGCCGACCGTTTGTTTCAGATTGTACAAATCCTGCGTGGCAGGCGAGTGACAACGGCGGCGCTGCTGGCAGAACGTCTTGACGTTTCTGAACGGACGATTTATCGCGATATCCGCGATCTCTCTTTATCCGGCGTGCCCATTGAAGGCGAAGTGGGCAGCGGATACCGCTTAATGGCCGGGTTTGATCTGCCACCGTTGATGTTAACGCATCACGAATCAGAAGCATTGATGGTCGCGATTCGGTTGCTGAAAACATGGGGCGGGGATTCACTTTCACAGGCACTGGAGTCCGCGCAGGAAAAAGTGCTGGCGATATTGCCGCCAGAAAGTCGCCGCAGGGCCGAGCAAACGCGGATTTTTGCGCCAGATTTTGGTAATCAGCCGCATTCACGCAGTGCCTTCGATCTCATACATCGCGCGGTTTCGGCGCAGCAGACGCTGGCGCTGCATTATCGAGATGAGTCCGGGAACCTCTCCTGGCGCGACGTTCAGCCGCTAGGATTATTTTTCTGGGGCGAGCACTGGCTTCTGGTTGCCTGGTGCGAGAAGCGTGACGATTATCGCTGCTTTCGCGTTGATCGCTGTCTGAAGATCACGCTGCTCGACAGGCATTTTCGTGAATCGTCTGATCGCTCGCTAAGTGACTTTTTACGTAAAGTACGTTGTGAAGACCAGCCGTAAAAAAGCCAGCGGTTAAGCTGGCTTGTCTGCATAAATTGTCTGGATTAGAAGTTGTAACCTACGACCAGATAACCACCCCAACCGGTTGATTTCGCGCTGAAGTCGCCTTCGCCCCAGTTCAGGGTATCCCCACCTTTCCACTGGCCGCCGTTATGGAAATAACGCGCGACTACGGAGTAGTGCCAGTGATCGTAGTTCAGCGCCAGCACGTGGCTGGAAGCGATAGAGTTGCTGGTACGGTTAGGATCATCACCCAAATCTGAACCCCAGTCGAAGTTGGTGAAGCCAATATAGGTCAACTGACCGCCCCAAACCTGGGTGATCGGCACAAAGTATTTCACTTTGAAACGGTAACCATCCCACTCGTTTTCGTTGGATGCGCCATAGTTCTGCCACTGGTATTTAGCATACACGTTCAGGGACAGACCCATCGGCAGACCGGTGTCGATATCGGTACCCAGACCCATATACCAGGTGCTCTGGCGGCTGGCTTTGTTATCACCCATATCGTAGATGTAGTTGTTGGCGAAGTACCATTCTTTGAATGGTCCAAAGCTCAGGTCAGCACCGGTCAGCTTGTCGATGGAGAAACGCGGTTCGATTTCCATAAACAGCGGAGAACCGTCAGACCAGATGCCTTTGTCGTTACCGTTACCCCAGTCGAAGGTTTTCGGGATATCGATGTAGCCATAGAAATCAAACCAGTCTTTTTTGGCAAACGCTTCGTATTCCAGATACACGTCGTTGTTCAGTTTCGGAGAGAAACGGGTGTGGTAGCTGCCCACCACGTTGACGCTTTGGTGCCACCAGTCGGACAGATATTGCGGTTTGTCATTTTCTGCTGCGTTGGCAGTAAAAGACGAGGAGAGCGCCAGCACTGCACCGGCTGCAAGTAATGTTTTTTTCATATGTATGCCACTGTTTGAAATCCCTTTCGGGAGTGAAAAATGCGCAAATTGCGTTTCTAAATATTTCGTAATTCTTCGGAGCCTATTATAAAAATCATTGTTCACAAAAATATGTCTTGTTTCACAGTTCTATCATTTACGTAATCGATTGCGTTCACGTTTGCGTACTTTAGGCGGCGAATTGTACTGGCTCTGATGAATGTTGCCAAGTTTTGCCAGAAATATCGGTTATGTCAGGGGAGTAACAAAAGGGGGCGAATTGATGTTGCGGAACGCACAAAACGTTCCGCAAAAAAGTTTATTGGCTAACAGGCTGTACGTCGTGAATGCGAACAAATCCCAACTGGTCGGGGGAGAGACCATTTATCTGCAACGGAATGTCTACGTCGCTGGGGGCAAGAATACTTGCCGGGGCGTTGACCAGTTGGTTTTGAACATTCACTTCCTGGTAATTCTCTGTAGTGCCCTGAATTTGCCCGTACTCTACGGTGGCGCTGAAGGCGGGCAAGGGCGTATTGGACTCGCCCTGAATGCGTAGCGTTAACCGTGTGCCATCGGCGTTTGGCGCAATATTCACCAGCGACATACGTAGCGTGCCGATCTGGCTTTCCAGCCGGGCAGGCGTTTTGGAGCCCGGCAACAGATAGGCGCCACTGGTCGATTTGGCATTCAACATATTTTGTTGCGTAATTTTTACGGTTTCCTGATTAAGCTGCGTCATCTCTTTATTTAGCGTGCTTACGCTTTGATGCATTTGGCGTACTTCGCTTTGCTGCGCGCAGGCGCTAAGACTAAAGAGGCTTCCCACCAGGAGAATTCTTAGGTAACGTCTTGTCATTGTGATTACTTCCTTCATTGTCGCGATAGCATAATGGTAGTGTGCACAGAGCACGAAGGCATCGATCCTTTGTCTCAAAAGCGCTGCGCCTTTGTTGTCACGCCAGTTC
>NZ_JAHLQZ010000181.1:0-7849 GCF_018919505.1 Citrobacter sp. S55_ASV_140 | reverse complement strand
GCAGCAATTGCATAAAGGAGACCCACAGGTCCTGCCCCATCATGTCGACCGGATTTATGAATGCCCAACCCTGATACGGAAGAATCGTCTTCATATACCAGGTTGCTACGACCGTTTGCGCCAGCGTTAAGATCAACAGCGTATAGCGGCGGATTGTGCCAACGGTACGCCATTTTTGCTCGCTCTCTTGTTCTTCTTTCGTCAAACGCGAAAGATAACGCGGAGTCACATCACGTCCACGCAGACGATCCCAAAAACGACCAACCGGGTTGGTACGCCAGGGATCGGGGAACATCGAGGTACGCGTTGCTTTAGGCATTGCCTGAAGCTGATCGCGTCCTTCATCGTCTTTAACCAACTGCTCTTTCGCCAGAGAATCTGGCCATGCTTGCTCAAGACGAGCTTTCACAGAACCCTGCGGTGAATCATCTTCGCGCGAGTAAGTACGATGCTCGGCATCCAGCGCCTGATGAACGGCGCGGATGTCAGTTTTCGGCAGAGCCGCTTTTTCGATATCCGAAAGCGGCATTGCGTCAATATACTCAGTAGTCTTATTCATTGGCAGGTAACTGGTAGCTCCAGGTTTCACTCAACGTCTGATCGGCATTGACCAGGGCTGCTCGCATTTCAGTGGTTTTCTTCACGTCTTTCACCTTCACGCGCAGCATCAAACGCCAACCTTTAGTGACCGGGTTGTAACGCACGGTGTTTTCAACGATCTCGCCGTTGTCGCCAATACTGGTTTGTGCGGTAACCGGGGTATCCTGTGGCAGCTTTTTCATGTCTGCGCCGGTAAAATCCACCACAAACGCGATAGTACCGTCTGGCTGACGAATCAGATTGGATTGTTTAACATCACCCGTAGAACGACGAGTCTGTTGTACCCAGGCATTTTCCGGCGCATGAAGCTTGTCTTCATCACGCGTGAACGTCAGGGAGTACTTGAAGTTCATCTCTTTGCCCGCTTCAGGCAGTTGATCCGGCGTCCAGTACGCAACGATGTTATCGTTCGTTTCATCGTTAGTCGGAATTTCAACTAACTCAATCTTACCTTTGCCCCAGTCACCTTTTGGCGTGATCCAGGCGCTTGGACGCAGGTCGTAACGATCGTCAATATCTTCAAAACGCGAGAACTGACGGCCACGCTGCAACAGACCGAAACCTTGCGGGTTTTCCATGGCAAAGCTGCTCACCGCGAGATGTTTCGGGTTGTTCAGCGGCCGCCAAATCCATTCGCCGTTGCCAGCGTGGATAGACAAACCATTAGAGTCATGCAGTTCCGGACGATAATTCGTTGCCGGAGAAGGCTGATTTGGGCCGAACAGGAACATACTGGTTAACGGCGCCACGCCCAGCTTGCCCACTTTGTCGCGCAGGTAAACTTTGGACTGAACATCAACAACCGTGTCGCGACCCGGAATAATGACAAAGCGATACGCTCCGGTTGCGCGCGGAGAGTCCAGCAAGGCGTATATGGTTAAACGTTTGTCAGTCGGTTTCGGACGTTCGATCCAAAACTCACGGAAGCGGGGAAATTCTTCACCAGAAGGGAGAGCGGTATCGATCGCGAGACCGCGCGCAGACAGACCGTAGACCTGGCCTGCGCCGAGAACGCGGAAATAGCTGGCCCCGAGCATGCTGACGATTTCATCGTTTTTATCTTTGCTGTTGATCGGATACAGCACTTTGAACCCGGCGAAACCGAGATCTTTTACCGTGTCTTTATCATGCTGAACATCGCCAAAATTAAAGTAATCCGGGCTATATTTGATTCTTTTCACCGCAGTGGCGGTAACTTCGTTGATTTTGACCGGCGTGTCGAAGTACATACCCTGGTGGTAGAATTCGAGCTTAAATGGGGTCTTGAGATTGCTCCAGTAGGCTTTATCGCGATTAAACTGGATCTGCTGATAATCCGCATATTTCATGTCGCGGAAAACGGAGGGCAAGTTACTTTTTGGCGCCTCATAGCCTTTACCGGCTAAGGATTGAGCTTGTTTTGCAACATCATCAATGCTGAACGCCCAGCTCGATGATGTGTACAGCGTTAACATGACTGCTGCACCCAACCAACGCATTTTCATCATTTGTAGTTTATGTTTCATAATTAGTAAGCACTTCCCCCTTTGTGTGCTTATATTGATCCGATCCATTTTAATGGATAATCGGGTATTCCGACAACTGAATCCCTGTATTGTTCGCGCGCTGGCTCATGCTTTAAGCAGCTTTGTCTGCTGTTTTCACTTTGCGTGCTTATCCTGGAGACAGGTTGTTGGACTTCGTGTAGGGTTGGCCTCGAATGTAACCATTATTCGTCTTAGGGATAAGACGAAAAGTCTGAGAATACGTAACTGTCTATGAGCTCTGTATCACCACCACGTGAATATTTTCTTGACTCCATCCGTGCCTGGCTAATGTTGTTAGGGATCCCCTTCCATATTTCTTTGATCTACTCCACTCATACCTGGCACGTGAACAGCGCAGAGCCGTCGTGGTGGTTGACCCTTTTTAACGATTTTATCCATGCATTTCGCATGCAGGTCTTCTTTGTTATTTCGGGTTACTTTTCGTACATGTTATTTTTGCGCTATCCGCTAAAGCGGTGGTGGAAGGTGCGTGTCGAACGCGTGGGAATCCCGATGCTGACGGCGATTCCATTGCTTACGCTGCCGCAATTTATCATGCTGCAATACGTGAAGGGCAAAGCAGACAGCTGGCATACTCTCAGCGGGTACGAAAAGTACAACACGCTGGCATGGGAGCTTATTTCCCATCTGTGGTTTTTACTGGTTCTGGTGGTTTTAACGACCGTAAGCATGTGGGTATTTACCCAGATGAAAAATAAGACGATGCGTAGCGAAGGTGCTAACCCCTCTGCTGTGTCGATGACCAAATTAACGCTGATTTTTATTTTATTGGGTGTCGGTTATGCCGCCGTCAGAAGGACGATTTTCATCCTCTACCCTTCAATTCTCAGCGATGGCATGTTTAATTTTATTGTTATGCAAACGCTGTTCTATATACCTTTCTTTATGCTCGGCGCGCTGGCGTTTATCAACCCTAATCTGAAAGCGCTGTTTACCAGGTCATCGCGTGGCTGCACGATAGGCGCCGCATTGGCGTTTGTCGCTTACCTGCTCAATCAACGTTATGGCAATGGCGATGCCTGGATGTATGAAACCGAATATGTCATCACCATGGTCATGGGACTGTGGATGGTGAACGTCGTCTTTTCGCTTGGCCACCGTTTGCTGAATTTCCAGTCGGCCCGCGTGACCTATTTTGTCAACGCGTCACTGTTTATCTATTTAGTGCACCACCCTTTGACGCTGTTTTTTGGCGCGTATATCACACCGCATATCTCATCGAATCTACTGGGCTTTTTGTGCGGCCTGCTGTTTGTGGTGGGGATTGCGGTGATACTGTACGAACTCCATTTGCGCATACCGGTGCTGAAGTTTCTCTTCTCGGGTAAACCGGCCGTTAAGCAAGATAAAAATAAAGCTGTCGCTGGTTAATTTTTCTCTCATTGCGTGGTTCAGAGCAGCCACTCAATGGGTAACACCGATGCAAGCTTCACCAGAACCCGCTTCCAGAATCCTGTGGCGGGTTCTTTTTTCAGTACCTGTTCGCTGCCGGAAACGCGATCCACCCAATTAATTCTACCCCAGCGGTCGAGGCGCAGTTGCCAGGCCATGTCACGCTGGCTCTGCATAAAACGTTTATGGATCACTTCAGCCAGCACTTCACTCTCAATCACAAATCCCATTTCCGTATTAAGCAGCGTTGAACGGGGATCAAAATTAAGCGAGCCGATAAATACTTTTCGACCGTCAATACTGAAGGTTTTAGCATGCAGGCTGGAACCTGAATTACCGGTTAATCCGCGATCGTGGACCACCGAAACGCGTTCGCGGGTAGGTTTAAGTTCGTATAATTCTACCCCGTAGCGCAGCAGTTTTTTTCGCCATCGCGCATAGCCCGCATGAACGATAGCCACATCATTTGCCGCCAGCGAATTGGTTAAAATCGCAATCTTGACGCCTTTCCTTACCATTCTCAACAGCTGCGCCACCCCAGCCCGAGTCGGCACAAAGTAGGCGGAAATAATATCAATGCGTTCGCCCGGCGACCCCATCACATCAAACAAACGCTGCGGTAATAACGAATGGCGCGGCGCTTTCCCTTCACCTTTGACAGGATCATCACTCAGCAAACGCGTTTTCGCCCAAATCAGCGGCAGCGACTGCTGATCGAGGCTGGTCATAAACTGGCTGGTTTCCAGCTTATGCAGATAGCGACGAGTAATATCATCGTTATACCAGGATTCAGGCAGCTCGATACGCTGCGAAGAATCTGACTCCGACATCTCAAGTACGTTTTGTAACGTTGAAACAGAACGGCAGTGCCAGTAACGCTCAAAATCATCCGCAACATCTTTGACAACAGGACCAATAGCCATGACGTCCAGATCGGAAAACAACGGTTGCTCACCCGCCCCAAAATAGGCATCACCAATATTACGCCCGCCCACGATGGTCACCACGCCGTCAGCGGTATAACTTTTATTGTGCATTCGCCGATTTAGCCGGGCAAAATCGGTCAAATAGCCCAGGGCGCGCAGAATGCGAAAGGAAAAGGGATTAAACAGACGAATTTCTATATTAGGATGGCTATCCAGCAGCCGCAGCGTGTCATCAAGACCCGGCGTGTTGTTGTCATCCAACAGCAAGCGAACCTTCACTCCACGTTTCGCCGCCGCCAACAGAACTGAAAACAGCAACAGACCGGACATGTCGTTCTCCCAGATGTAGTACTGCACATCCAGTGTACGTTCCGCCATTTCTGTTAGCCGATAGCGAGCAGCAAAGGCATCCAGGCTGTCATCCAACGTAAGAATGCCACAGTCTCCTGGGTGGTTAGCACAAAGTGGCGTGATGGCCCGCTCAAGTCGCGTCATATCAGTCCGTGTTCTTGTCACCTTGCCGGGAAAGTAGTCTCTTGTAGAGTTGAGCGTTTTCTTCGTCAAAACAAACAAAGTATATTTGATCGGGAAGCGTACGACGGGTAATAAATTTTAACACCGTATTTACCGCTATTTCTGCCGCTGCGGCGCGGGGATACCCGTAGACTCCGGTACTGATCGCCGGAAAAGCAATGGATTGGTACCCATTGGCCAGGGCCAATTGCAGCGAATTCAGATAGGCGTCTTCAAGACGTTCAGCCTCATGATGCCCTCCACCTTGCCAGACAGGCCCTACGGTATGAATGACCGCTTTTGCCGGAAGCGCCCCCGCCAGCGTGATAACGGCATGCCCGGTCGGGCATTCTCCCTGTTGCTGGACAACCTGTTTGCAGGCCTCCAGCAATGCGGGTCCGGCGGCGCGATGGATTGCGCCATCAACACCACCACCTCCCAGTAGCGATGAATTCGCCGCGTTGACGATCACATCAACAGCGATCGTCGTAATATCGCCGTATAACACATGCACGCGTGAATGCATAAATTCCCCCTGACAAAACACGATTCATCAAGTGTACAGCAGGGATTTCCTTGAAATCTCACTTTTTAACCACAAGTTTGCATGTCTAAGCCAGAATGGTTCATTTATATTCAATGTTAAGGATCGCCATGTTTTTCTGTTCATTGAGGTAATGCATTTTCACAGTAGCAATTTGCTGCACATTCTGAGGGGCAGCCGTGACCTGTTGATGATTATAGAGACTATTACGGGTGGTGCCATTGCGCATACAAGACAATTCGACCTGTTGTTGTTGGGTGTTAACGTCGCAGGGCGCTTCAACTATTGCGCCGCGAAAATGGATAACGCCGCCGGGCGAGATCTGTTGGGCCATTATGGGAAAAGTGAAAAGAGATAACGTACATAAACTGGCGCTAAAAATACGTTTAAAAAATGTGCACATAAGGGTTCCTCAATGATTAGTCATCCTTGAGGGATCTGAATGATCCTTCACCACTGCGAGTTACGATCAAATAAAAACGCTGTACGTTTCTATATTCATAGAACAGCGCCGCATTCCCAGCCACACCCTTAATGCAAATACAGCAAAAATTATGGCTGACTGGCTGAGTCAGGCCATTGTTGTGACAAATGCAGAGACTGCCCGTCCGAAACGGTAACGATAATTTTGACCGAATCCCCCGGTGAAATATTAAAGCTCAGTTTGGTTAGTTCAATCGGCCGATTAGCGGGGACCGAAAGGCTTGTTTTCTGCTGCGATTGGCTTTGTCCTCCCTTCCCCTTACGAACGGCAAGGACCTGGACCTCACAAACGCAGGGTTGGGCTAACGTCACCTGAGGAATAATGGTGTACATATCGCCTTGTTGGGTCGTATTGAATGTTATTTGATTTGTCAGCGCGGCAATGAGTAATAATGTATGCATCATATTCTCCCGAAAAAAAAACAGGGCTCACGCCCTGTTTATTATCAGTCAGAAAACTGAATTAGTGTTGGTTAGCTGTTGCATTGTTGCCAAAACCAACTTGCTGAATCAGCACATTGGAGTCAGAAGCAGTCTGATTAACCAGCGCGCCGTTGCGGCCACCGAACTGGGTCACGCTAATATCAGCATTTTTTGCATTCCACTGATCGATGGTGGCATTGTTCTGGAAGCCAGTCTGTTTCAGGCTAATAGTACTGTCATCAGCCCCCTGGCCTACGACCGCGCCATTACCACGCCCATGTTGGGTGATGGTGACATCTGATTTACGCGCATCGCTTTGCAGAGCATTCGCAGCGTTGTTTGAACCATATTGGTAGATACTCAACGAAGAGTCTGGGCCATAGTTGCTACCGCCGCCATGATGATTACCGCCCCATTGCGGAACAACACCAGCCAGAGCACTGCCAGAAACGACGATTGCTGCGAATGCTGCCACTTTTAAAAGTTTCATGGTAAACCCCCATCGGATTGATTTAAACGTCGATAATGGATTAGCGTTGAGTTACGCGAATTGCCATTTGCGACTGTCTCTGCACCACAACTGCTGTTTTTTGTGTACCATACTGGGTAATATTCGCTTTATTACCAGAGCCTTTCTGGATAATTACAGCTGTATTACCATAAGAACCTTGTTTAATACTCGCGTCATTGGAACTACCCACCTGATCAATATATGCAAAGTTATATGATCCCGTCTGGTCCGTTTTCGCCCGGTTACCAGAACCTTCTTGCGAAATGACCGACAATAGCTTCGAGCCCCCCTGACGAGTATTTGCACTGTTCGCAGTGCCAACCTGACCAATAATGGCTGCCTGATTAAATGAAGACTTACTTAATTCATTTACCGCAAAGTTATATTCTGAATTAGCTAAATCATAACTTGTTGCGGATGCAATCCCAGGCACACCCAGTATTGTAAACATCATAAATAACAACTTGTTTTTCATGTTGTCACCCTGGACCTGGTCGTACATGAAGTTAAATTAGTTACCACTCAAATTGTTGTTAACATGACTTACATTTGTTAACGTCACGTTACGATGAAGAGTATGTCCGTTGAAACATTTTAAATAACTCACCCGCCAGTGGTATTTTTATATCCTGATTCACACCAAAGTATTAATTAACAGTAAAAAACACGGTTGCGACAACAGGTTCTATTTATTTTTTAACCCTGCAAGTGAATTTCTATGCAGTAACAAAAAAGTGCATTTTCCGCGATTTCCGGGCCTCCCAGCTTAGTGCTGCGATAGGCATAGGTACAAGTCGTGACAAGCATCATTTTTTTCTATCTAAAATTGTCCAACTTAAATCCAGGCGAAACAATCCGAATTCATTAGGAATGTAGAACTAACAAACCATAAATTTATTTGTTTAATATC
>NZ_JAHLQZ010000180.1:0-8128 GCF_018919505.1 Citrobacter sp. S55_ASV_140 | reverse complement strand
GGATCAGCGTGTGGCCAAGCGTTACGCTGGTTGGAATGGTGAGCTGGGCCAGCAAATTCTGAAAGGGCAGATGACGCTGACGGAAATTGCGCAGTACGCTGAACAACATAATCTGGCGCCAGTGCATCAGAGCGGCCATCAGGAACTGCTGGAAAATCTGGTAACCCATTATTTGTTCGACAAATAACAGGTTTCTGAGAACGTCCGTAAGCCCGGAAAGCCACGCGCTGCCGGGCCTTTCTTTAAGGAACGATACGCTATGTATATCGGGATAGATCTTGGCACCTCAGGCGTAAAGGCCATTCTGCTGAATGAGCAGGGCGATGTGATCGCTTCGCAAACGGAGAAACTCACGGTCTCGCGTCCGCATCCGTTATGGTCAGAGCAGGACCCTGAACAATGGTGGCTGGCAACGGATCGCGCCGTAAAAGCGCTGGGCCAGCAGCATTCGCTCAGTGAGGTGAAAGCGTTAGGGATTGCCGGCCAGATGCACGGCGCGACGTTACTGGACAAGCAACAGAAAGTATTACGTCCCGCAATCCTGTGGAACGATGGCCGCTGCGCTGAAGAGTGCGTAATGCTGGAGAACCTGGTTCCGCAGTCTCGTGCTATCACCGGCAACCTGATGATGCCTGGTTTTACCGCGCCAAAGTTGCTGTGGGTGCAACGTCACGAGCCGGAGATTTTCAGCCGGGTAGATAAAGTGTTGCTGCCGAAAGATTACCTGCGTCTGCGAATGACCGGCGATTTTGCCAGCGATATGTCTGATGCGGCAGGTACGATGTGGCTGGATGTCGCCAAACGTGACTGGAGTGATGTCATGCTGGCGGCCTGTAAGCTGTCTCGTGCGCATATGCCTGCGCTATACGAAGGTTGTGCGATTACCGGAACATTACTGCCAGAAGTCGCCCTGGACTGGGGAATGAATGAGGTTGCGGTCGTTGCCGGGGGCGGTGATAACGCGGCGGGAGCGGTCGGCGTAGGCATGATGAATGCCGGTCAGGCGATGCTTTCGTTGGGTACATCCGGCGTCTATTTTGCGGTAAGCGACGGCTTCCTCAGTAAGCCGGAAAGCGCGGTCCACAGTTTTTGTCATGCTTTGCCGGAGCGATGGCACCTGATGTCCGTGATGCTGAGTGCGGCATCCTGCCTGGATTGGGCGGCGAAATTAACCGGACTGGCGAGCGTACCGGTATTGATCGCCGCAGCGCAACAAGCGAATGCAGACGCCGAACCGGTCTGGTTTTTACCTTATCTGTCCGGTGAACGTACGCCGCATAATAACCCGCAGGCGAAGGGCGTATTTTTCGGTCTGACGCATCAGCATGGTCCGGCAGAACTGGCGCGGGCGGTACTGGAAGGTGTGGGTTTTGCGCTGGCCGACGGCATGGATGTCGTGCATGCGTGCGGTGTACAGCCAGCCAGCATTACGCTCATTGGCGGCGGGGCTCGCAGCGAATACTGGCGTCAGATGCTGTCTGATATCAGCGGGTTGCAACTGGATTATCGTACCGGCGGCGATGTCGGTCCTGCACTCGGTGCGGCGCGCCTGGCGCAAATTGCCATGAACCCGCAAAAGCCGTTATCAGACATGCTGCCTCAGCTTACGCTGGAACAGGCGCATTATCCTGATGCTGAGCGCCATGCGCTCTACCAACAGCGTCGGGAAACCTTCCGTCGAATTTATCAGCAATTACAGCCGCTGATGTCCTGACGACTTTCCCCTCTGGACAACAGAGGGGATTGATAAAATATATATTTCAATCTAATAAATAATTGATACGCATGAATTTATTCTGAAAATCCAGTGTAATGGCATATTTCTGTGTTGTCTTTAGCGGGTTATTCATATTGTACCCATGATGGATAAGGAGATCCCAATGAAGACCACCAGGCTGTTGCCATGGATATTATTCTTCTCTGGCATACTGATTTACGTTGTTGGCTTATGGCATGCCTGCCCGTTATTGAGTGGCAAAGGCTATTTTTTGGGTGCGCTGATGACGGGAATGTTCGTGACGTATGCTTATCAGCGTGCTGTAAATCTTAATCAGAATGACGAATGCTTCACCTCCATATGCAAGATGGTGGCGTTGATAACGCTGGGACTACTGCTGGTAGGGATATGGAATATTCCGTTAGCGCCCATCGAAAAGGGGCTATACCCGGCAGCATTCTTCGTGTGTTTGGTCGGACAAGTTTTACTGCTGCGTCCAGGGCAGAATGAACAGAACGGTGAGTCTTAACTCACCAGCCTGCGTGTATCAATGCGCTGCAACAGTATGGATAACAGCAGGCTACCCGCCAGCGTGGCGCTAAAAATCCATAGCATATCCAGCGGCGGCCAGTTCTTGAGTTCTAAACCGTTGGTGCGCAGCGCGTGAATGATCAGCGCATGAAAGCCATAAATACCCAACGAGTGACGGGAAATAAGGCCCAATACCGGCAGAGTGCGCGTGCTGAGCGTGTTTTTGACCAGCGTCAGGAGCGAGACGGCGCAAATAAATACTGCCGGGCCGCAGTAGAGGTACCAGGTATCGGCAAAATTGCCTCGCCAGCGCAGTTCATGCAACGTGCCTCGAGAGATAACAAACACGGCGACGATGAACAACGCTGCACAGAGCCTGGTGAGCGAACGTTTCTGTGTATCCATCATGCCAATCGCCCTTCCCAGCATGCCGTACAGGATGTAATAGAAAGTGTCGCCACTGATGTACAGGTTGATGGGAAGCCACTCAAAACCGCCGATTTTTTGCGAGACGGTGTTGGGATTGGCAATCACCCCAGTCACTACCATGAGCGCCAGCAGCATCTTGCCGCTGATATTTTTCACCTGTATCAGCGGGGAAACCAGGTAGATGACGGCAATGGCGAAGAAAAACCACAGGTGATAGAACACCGGCTTTTGCAGCAGGTTTTTCAGCGACAGCTCAGCGTTGATCGAGGTAAACAACAGGATATAGGCCAGAGACACGCTGCTGTAAAAAAGAATGCACAGCGCGATGCGCGTGAAATGACGCGGTTTGGCGCTGCGTTCGCCAAAAAACAGATAACCCGAAATCATAAAGAACAACGGTACGCTGACGCGAGAGGCGGAATTGAGCACATTGGCCAGATCCCAATTAAACGGGCTGATGCTGTGCGCATTGGTGATGTACCAGGTTGTGGTGTGGATCATCACGACCATTAAACAAGCTATTCCGCGCAGGTTATCAATCCAGAAAATTTTGGGCTGCATCAGTTCCTCTGTCTCCATTAAAAAAAGTCTGACCGATTTTTTGCGAGCGTAACTCACTGGAATAATCTGAGTTTTTACGCTAAAGCTTGAGATGGTCTGATGAGATTCTCAAAATAAGATCCGTTTCCAGACACTAATAATAAGACTGACCAGCAAACCAGGCGGTAATAAAATGATGATGAAGTATTTCTTTCCCGCGCTCGCTATCTTTTTGTTGGCGGCGTGCGCCGACACACAGCCGCCTGCACCTGCGCAGAAGGCGCAAAAGGTGAATGCCGCACGTTCGCTCGATATGGCGGCATTGTGCAAAAGTGAAGCGGCAGAGCTTTATAACACCGGCGCGCAGAAAATTGATATCGCCGGCCTGGAACAATTCCAGGGCAGCTATGAAATGCGCGGTTCGACCTTCCGTAAAGAGAGTTTTGTCTGCTCTTTTGATGCAGACGGGCAGTTTTTGCACCTTTCCATGCGCTAAGTTCCCCCTTTTTCCCGTTTCGTACTGTATATCTTGCAGCCAGCGGGTATACTGACCGCTTCCTTTAAATCCACACGTATCCAGCACGAAATAATATGCAAAAGTTTGATACCAGGACCTTCCAGGGCTTGATCCTGACCTTACAGGATTACTGGGCTCGCCAGGGCTGCACCATCGTTCAACCATTGGACATGGAAGTCGGCGCGGGGACATCTCACCCAATGACCTGCCTGCGTGCGCTGGGGCCGGAACCGATGGCGACTGCGTATGTGCAGCCTTCTCGTCGTCCGACCGACGGCCGCTATGGCGAAAACCCGAACCGCTTACAGCACTACTATCAGTTCCAGGTAGTGATTAAGCCGTCTCCGGACAACATTCAGGAGCTGTACCTGGGTTCTCTGAAAGAGCTGGGTATGGACCCGACCATTCACGACATCCGTTTCGTGGAAGATAACTGGGAGAACCCGACGCTGGGTGCCTGGGGGCTGGGTTGGGAAGTGTGGCTGAACGGTATGGAAGTCACGCAGTTCACCTACTTCCAGCAGGTTGGTGGTCTGGAATGTAAACCTGTGACCGGGGAAATTACCTACGGTCTGGAACGTCTGGCCATGTACATTCAGGGCGTAGACAGCGTTTACGACCTGGTCTGGAGCGACGGCCCGCTGGGTAAAACCACTTACGGCGACGTGTTCCATCAGAACGAAGTGGAGCAATCCACCTATAACTTCGAATACGCCGACGTGGACTTCCTGTTCACCTGCTTCGAGCAGTACGAGAAAGAAGCGCAGCAGCTGCTGGCGCTGGAAAACCCACTGCCGCTGCCTGCGTATGAACGTATTCTGAAAGCCGCTCATAGCTTCAACCTGCTGGATGCGCGTAAAGCCATCTCCGTCACCGAGCGTCAGCGCTATATCCTGCGCATTCGCACCCTGACCAAAGCAGTGGCAGAAGCTTACTACGCTTCCCGTGAAGCCCTTGGCTTCCCGATGTGCAACAAAGAGAAATAAGAGGCGGCCATGTCTGAGAAAACTTTTCTGGTGGAAATCGGCACTGAAGAGCTGCCACCAAAAGCACTGCGCAGCCTGGCTGAGTCCTTTGCTGCGAACTTTACCGCGGAGCTGGATAACGCTGGCATCGCGCACGGCAACGTTGAGTGGTTCGCCGCACCGCGTCGTCTGGCGCTGAAAGTCGCGAACCTGGCTGAAGCGCAACCTGACCGTGAAGTTGAAAAACGCGGCCCGGCAATTGCTCAGGCGTTTGACGCCGAAGGCAAACCGAGCAAAGCGGCAGAAGGTTGGGCGCGTGGCTGCGGTATCACCGTTGACCAGGCCGAGCGTCTGACCACCGATAAAGGCGAGTGGTTGTTGTACCGCGCGCATGTGAAAGGCGAAAGCGCTGAAACGCTGCTGCCGAACATGATCGCCACCTCGCTGGCTAAGCTGCCGATCCCGAAACTGATGCGCTGGGGCGCGTCTGACGTCCATTTCGTGCGTCCGGTTCACACCGTGACTCTGCTGCTGGGTGACAAAGTGATTCCGGCAACGATTCTGGGCATTCAGTCCGATCGCGTGATTCGCGGCCATCGCTTTATGGGCGAAGCGGAATTCACCATCGATTCTGCCGATCAATACCCAGAAATCCTGCGTGAGCGCGGTAAAGTGATTGCGGATTACGCTGAGCGTAAAGCGAAAATCAAAGCCGATGCTGAAGAAGCGGCGCGCAAGATTGGCGGTAACGCTGATCTGAGCGAAAGCCTGCTGGAAGAAGTCACCTCGCTGGTGGAATGGCCAGTAGTGCTGACCGCGAAGTTCGAAGATAAATTCCTCGCGGTTCCGTCAGAAGCGCTGGTTCACACCATGAAAGGTGACCAGAAGTACTTCCCGGTTTACGCCAACGACGGCAAACTGCTGCCGAACTTTATCTTCGTTGCCAACATCGAATCGAAAGATCCGAGCCAGATTATTTCCGGTAACGAGAAAGTGGTTCGCCCGCGTCTGGCGGATGCCGAGTTCTTCTTCAATACCGACCGTAAAAAACGTCTGGAAGATCATCTGCCGCGTCTGCAAACCGTGCTGTTCCAACAGCAACTGGGTACGCTGCGCGACAAGACCGATCGTATCCAGGCGCTGGCGGGCTGGATTGCTGGCCAGATTGGCGCTGACGTTAACCACGCAACGCGTGCGGGCCTGCTGTCCAAGTGTGACCTGATGACCAACATGGTCTTTGAGTTCACCGACACCCAGGGCGTGATGGGCATGCACTATGCGCGTCATGATGGCGAAGCGGAAGATGTGGCCGTGGCGCTAAACGAGCAGTATCAGCCGCGCTTTGCCGGCGATGACCTGCCGTCTAACCCGGTAGCCTGTGCCGTGGCGATTGCCGACAAGATGGATACCCTGGCGGGTATCTTTGGTATCGGCCAGCATCCGAAAGGCGATAAGGACCCGTTTGCGCTGCGTCGTGCCGCGCTGGGCGTGCTGCGTATTATCGTTGAGAAGAACCTGAATCTCGATCTGCAAACGCTGACCGAAGAAGCGGTTCGTCTGTATGGCGACAAGCTGACCAACGCGAAAGTCGTGGATGACGTTATCGACTTTATGCTCGGTCGCTTCCGCGCCTGGTATCAGGACGAAGGTTACACTGTTGATACTATTCAGGCCGTGCTGGCGCGTCGTCCGACTCGTCCAGCTGATTTCGACGCACGCATGAAGGCGGTATCGCACTTCCGTACGCTGGAAGCCGCGTCCGCGCTGGCTGCGGCGAACAAGCGTGTATCGAACATCCTGGCGAAGTCTGAAGAAACGCTGAACGACCGCGTGAATGCGGCAACGCTGAAAGAGCCGGAAGAAATTGCGCTGGCGATGCAGGTTGTGGTGCTGCGCGACAAGCTGGAGCCAGTCTTTGCAGCCGGGCATTACCAGGAAGCGCTGGTTGAGCTATCGGCACTGCGTGAACCGGTCGATGCCTTCTTCGAGAAAGTCATGGTTAACGTAGAAGATAAAGAACTGCGTATTAACCGTCTGTCTATGCTCGAAAAACTGCGCGAGCTGTTCCTGCGCGTGGCGGATATTTCGCTGCTACAGTAACGGTCCTGAGCTGACTTAGAAAATGCCGGATGGCGTCTCCGCCTTATCCGGCATTTTTTTATGTTGTTAGCGCAACTGCAACTTAGTCAGGCAGGTCTGGCTGTCTTCCATAGTCTTAATGGGATACTCGGCTGATTTACCGTTGTAGTTTACTGCGATGGTGCCTTCCATATTGCGCGGTAGCCATACCCCGACGAAGCCGTTTCGACCGCTTTTCATCGCTTTTTGTACCACGACCTCTCCCTTACTGTCCGTCACTTTGACATTGAATGTCTTCTCCGGCATTTCGCCCTGGCAGCCAGACAGACTATGGTTGAAGCAAGGGTGTGTTTGCCATTCATAGGGGGCAAATGACAGGTAGAATTTGTCACCGAGCGGCAGGGTATAAACCTGATCGCCAGAAGAGAGTTTCAGCGCGGTGCTGGTGACAGACGCTGAGTAAGGCAACGGGCGACTCTGCGGCGACTGGTCAATAGTCTCTACGATTTGCTCAACGGATTTACCGCTGAGTCCATGTTCCGCCAGAAAAGTGGCTTCCGGGGTCGCCGCGAATGCAGTGCCCGTTGTGAGCAAACCTAAAACCAGCAGCAGTGAGGATTTCGACATAGTTTCAATTCCTTGTGAACATTATGGAATACAGACTGGCTCACTATAAAGCTTGCCCTTAGGGAAAGGTCAAAGGTACGGCGGGTAAAGTAATGCAAAGACGCGTTTCGGTGGGATGTATTGCGAAATACAGGTAAAAAAAATCCCCGCCGTTTGGCAGGGATTCAGAATTTTGAGCTTTTTAAGCTTACAGGCTGGTTACGTTGCCAGCTGCCGGGCCTTTAGCGCCGCTTTCGATGGTGAAGGAAACTTTCTGACCTTCGTCCAGAGATTTGTAGCCATCGTTCTGGATAGCAGAGAAGTGTACGAACACGTCTTTAGAGCCATCGTCAGGAGTGATGAAGCCGAAACCTTTATCAGCGTTGAACCATTTTACGATACCAGTCATTTTACCGGACATAGTGTATTACCTTTTAAAAAATAAGTGTGCCTTTCGGCGATATGGCGTGCTCTACAGATTTTTTAACAGTAAAGGAAATGCTCACTACGAGGGGTATCAATGATAACTCTTGAAGGGACTTGCCTTACTAAACTGCTGTAATGGTCTGTACGTCAAACCGTTGAGAGCATTAACTCATTTTACGCCTGTGGATGCAACTACTATTTTCTTATTTGTGGATACCCTCCGTAAGGGAACGGCCCTTTTACCGGACCGTTCTTCAGCAAAATTAAAAAATAGTTCAATCCATCAACTGCTTACTTAATCTCGGATCGGCCTGGATC
>NZ_JAHLQZ010000017.1:0-44144 GCF_018919505.1 Citrobacter sp. S55_ASV_140 | reverse complement strand
GTAGCGCCATCCGGCACGTAATATTAACTGGCAGTAGCAACGTCGCCGGCAGGTGGCGTTTCAATCAGCTCCAGCATAGTGCGGGCGATTTCACGCTCGCCCATGACGACCTGATTGGCCCCGCGGTCGGTAATATATTCCACTTCATCGTCATAATGCGCGCGGGCGATAATCTCAATCGACGGGCACTTTTCGCGAGCGGAAGCGACGATTTCACCGGCTTCATAGCCGTTTGGAATTGTCAGCAGCAGCCAGCGCGCGCAATCCAGATGCGCCAGATTCATAATCTCTTCGTTGGCGGCATTTCCCAGCACCGCGCGGATCCCGCGCTCACGCAGTTCATCCACCCGCGTACGTGAGGTTTCGATAACCACCAGCGGAATCCCGGCAGCCATCAATTTTTCACCCAGCAGACTCCCGACGCGGCCAAAGCCTACCAGCAGGGCGTGATTGCAGATATCCACCGGAATTTGTTTCTCTTCTTCGATGGCTTCTTCCAGCGTCTGCTCTTCCAGCGTTTCGGTTTTCGCGAGATATTTTTCTAACACCGCGAACAGTACCGGATTGAGCATAATCGACAGAATAGCCCCCGCCAACACCAGATTTTGCCCGGCCTGCGGTAACAGGTTTAGCGCCATTCCCAGACCCGCCAGGATGAAGGCAAACTCACCAATCTGCGCCAGGCTGGTGGCAATGGTGAGCGCTGTACGTTGGGAGTGGCCAAACAGGCGCACGAGGAAATAAGCGGCAACGGATTTACCAAAGACGATAATCGCCAGCGTACCCAGTACCGCCAGCGGTTGCTGGATCAAGATTAACGGATCAAACAGCATCCCAACGGATACAAAGAACAATACGGCGAACGCATCGCGCAACGGCAGGGTGTCATGTGCCGCACGGTGGCTCAGTTCGGATTCGTTCAGCACCATGCCAGCGAAGAACGCGCCCAGAGCAAAGGAGACATCGAACAATTCCACTGCGCCAAACGCGATACCTAATGCCAGGGCAAGGACTGACAGAGTAAACAGCTCTCGTGAACCGGTGGCGGCGCTACGCGCCATGATCCACGGTACCAGGCGACGGCCAACCAGCATCATAATGGCGATAAACGCCACCACTTTACCAATGGTAATGCCCATATCGACGGCCAGCGATGCAAAGCCGACATCTTCTTTTTCCAGCATTCCGGCGACGGCGGGCAGAAGAACCAGCGTCAGCACCATCATCAGATCTTCAACAATCAGCCAGCCTATAGCAATTTGCCCGCGCTGGCTGTCAATAAGCTGCCGTTCCTCAAGCGCACGCAGTAGCACTACGGTACTGGCGGTTGAAAGACACAGTCCAAAGACGATACCCACCATTAGCGACCAGCCCATCACCGCTGAAAGCGCCATACCCAGTAGCGTCGCCACAGCTATCTGGGCAATCGCGCCGGGAATGGCGATGGACTTTACCGCCATCAAATCCTTCAAGGAAAAGTGTAGCCCCACGCCGAACATCAGCAGAATTACGCCAAGCTCCGCCAGTTCAGGCGCGAGTTTGGTATCAGCAACAAAACCAGGTGTAAATGGACCGGCCAGAACGCCCGCTAACAGATATCCCACCAGAGGAGAAATACGTAGTTTATTGGCAATCATGCCTAATATAAAAGCGAGCACAAGGCCGCCGACAATGGTGGTGATAAGCGGGGTGGCGTGATGCATTCCGTCTCCTTTGGTTGCTGTGTTGATCCTGAAAACCTAAATTCCGAGTAATAGTTTATGACAATTTTAATGTTTATGTTTATGAATAATTATTGAATTTTGATGAAAACGGGATTTTAGACGTAAAAAAGCACGGATCGGAAAACTACAGGGGTATGCGGGGAGTAAAGGCTGATGGTCTCTGTAAGTGAAGACGGCCAAAGTTTACTTTTGGCCGTCAGAAAATCAGGCTTTATGTCGGTTATCAGGTAAGAATATGGTCAGTATCCCCAGAAGTGGCAGGAAAGCACATATTTTATAGACCAAATCAATACTGGTATGGTCAGCAATCAGCCCTAAAACCGCGGCTCCCAAGCCGCCCATGCCAAAGGCAAACCCGAAAAATAGCCCAGAAACCATGCCGATACGACCCGGAAGCAGCTCCTGCGCGTAGACCAGAATGGCAGAAAAGGCAGATGCGAGGATAAAACCAATGATCACGGTTAAAATCCCGGTCCATTCCAGCGTTGCATAGGGTAAAACGAGGGTAAATGGCGCTACGCCGAGGATAGAGCCCCAAATAACATATTTTCTGCCAATCTTATCACCTAACGGTCCACCAATTACGGTCCCGGCTGCAACGGCAAACAGGAAGGCAAACAGATGAAACTGGGCGTTTTGTACCGATAATCCGAATTTTTGCATCAGATAAAAGGTGTAATAGCTGCTGATGCTCGCCATATAGAAATATTTGGAGAAAATCAGCACCAACAGAATGCTAACCGCCAGTACCACTTTATTACGCGGTAATGGATTAACAATAGTGACTTTCGGTTTTCCTTTGCTCATCCGATGCTGCGCGGCATACCAACGGCTGATTTGCGCCAGAACCACAATCGCTAATAACGCGGCCAACACAAACCAGGCTACATTACCTTTACCATATGGCGCGATGATGACAGCCGCCAGCAAGGGCCCGAGAGAGCTACCGAAGTTGCCGCCAACCTGGAAAATTGACTGGGCGAGGCCATGACGACCGCCGGAAGCCATTCGCGCCACGCGGGATGACTCCGGGTGAAACACCGATGATCCCGTACCGACCAGCGCCGCGGCGAGTAATACCATATGGAAACTGCCTGCCATGGCCAGCAATACGAGCCCGCTTAGCGTGAAGCACATACCAATAGGCAGCGACCACGGCATTGGATATTTGTCCGTCCAGTAGCCGACAACCGGCTGAAGCAGCGAGGAGGCGAGCTGGAAGGTTAGCGTAATCATCCCGATCTGCATAAACGTCAGCGAGAACTCTGACTGCAAGAGCGGGTAAATCGCCAGGATCAGCGACTGGATCATATCGTTTAGCAGATGAGAGAGACTGATCGCCCCTAAAATGCCAAATGAGGTGCGTGCTTTAGCAACCGACGCTGACGCGCCAGCCACTGGCGGGGTTGGTTCACTTATTGCCATAGAAAGTCACTTCTGTTTGGGTTGCGATTATGAGGGTAATCTATTTTGTTATTATTACCTGCCTAACATACCTGCGGAAGGTGTTTGAAGGAAGTCTCATTTCTGAAAACATTTTCGACTATTATTTCATATCATTGTAATTTCAGTCGTTGATTTTGGCTCAGGGAGAGAAATATGAAGTTTTTAAAGCGGGGCGTGGCGCTGGCGTTATTCGCCGCATTTGCGCTGGCAGGTCAGCCTGCGCAGGCGTACGAAAAAGATAAAACCTACAAAATTACCATTCTGCATACCAACGATCATCACGGCCACTTCTGGCGCAGTGAATATGGGGAATACGGGCTGGCGGCGCAAAAAACGCTGGTGGATGGTATTCGTAAAGAGGTGGCGGAAGAAGGGGGAAGCCTGCTGCTGCTTTCCGGCGGCGATATTAACACCGGCGTACCGGAATCCGATCTTCAGGATGCGGAACCTGATTTTCGCGGCATGAACCTGATTGGCTATGACGCGATGGCGGTTGGCAATCACGAATTTGATAACCCGCTAACCGTGCTGCGCCAGCAGGAAAAATGGTCCAAATTCCCGTTTCTCTCGGCCAATATCTATCAGAAAAGCACCGGCGAGCGGTTGTTTAAGCCGTGGGCCATCTTTAAGCGTCAGGATTTAAAAATTGCCGTACTCGGTTTAACCACTGACGATACGGCGAAAATTGGTAACCCGGAGTTTTTCACCGATATCGAATTCCGTAAACCTGCCGATGAAGCCAAACTGGTCATCCAGGAACTCAATATGGGTGAAAAGCCAGACATCATTATTGCGACCACCCATATGGGTCATTATGACAACGGCAATCACGGCTCGAACGCCCCTGGCGACGTAGAGATGGCGCGTAGCCTGCCGGCGGGTTCGCTGGCAATGATTGTGGGTGGTCACTCACAGGATCCGGTGTGTATGGCCTCGGAAAACAAGAAGCAGGTTGATTACGTACCGGGCACGCCGTGCGCGCCAGATAAGCAAAATGGCATCTGGATTGTCCAAGCGCATGAGTGGGGGAAATACGTGGGCCGGGCGGATTTTGAGTTTCGTAACGGCGAAATGAAAATGGTGAACTACCAGCTCATCCCCGTCAACCTGAAGAAAAAAGTGACCTGGGATAACGGTAAAAGTGAGCGCGTACTCTACACCCCGGAAATTGCTGAGAATCAGCAAATGCTCTCGCTGCTGACGCCATTCCAGAATAAAGGTAAAGCGCAACTGGACGTGAAGATTGGTAGCGTCAATGCGCGCCTCGAAGGTGATCGTAGCAAAGTTCGTTTCGTACAGACCAATATGGGGCACCTGCTGTTGGCTGCGCAAATGGCGCGGACCAGCGCTGACTTTGGCGTGATGAGCGGTGGCGGTATTCGTGATTCCATTGAAGGCGGCGATATTACCTATAAGAGCGTGCTGAAGGTGCAGCCGTTCGGCAATATTGTGGTGTATGCCGACATGAGCGGGAAAGAGGTGATTGACTACCTGACCGCCGTGGCGCAAATGAAGCCGGACTCCGGGGCTTATCCGCAGTTTGCCAACGTCAGCTTTGTGGCGAAAGACGGTAAACTTAACGATCTGAAAATCAAAGGCGAACCGGTTGACCTGGCTAAAACTTATCGCATGGCAACGCTGAGCTTCAACGCCACCGGCGGCGATGGCTATCCGCGAATTGATAACAAGCCAGGCTATGTGAATACCGGGTTTATCGATGCGGAAGTGCTGAAAGAGTACGTGCAGAAAAACTCACCGCTGGATGCCAGTACGTATGAGCCGAAGGGCGAGGTGAGCTGGCAGTAACAGGGCTATTTTGTTCGCCATTTTGAACGCGGGCAGTGCTCGGACAAAACTCACAGAGTTTTGAACGCCCATCAGGGCGGCCCGGAGGGGGAGCGTAGCGAATAATCCTCACGTACTACATGTACGCTCCGGTTCCTGCGCGCTGGCCGCGTCCAAACTGCCTTCACCAATGACGCCCTGTAGAGTATTCGTATGTAGGCCTGATTTGCGTAGCGTCATCGGGCACCATGCTAAAACCGCTTAATCCCGGCGGGCGATGTCGGCGAACTTCGCATCCAGAATTTTCGCCAGATCGCCGGCTGCCAGTTCGATATCCAGCCCGCGTTTGCCACCGGAGACATAAATGGTGTCAAACGTTTGGGCTGGGGCGTCGATGAGCGTCGGCAATCTTTTTTTCTGTCCCAGCGGGCTGATACCGCCTACCAGATACCCCGTTGTTCGCTGCGCAACCATTGGATCGGCCATATCGACCTTTTTGGCCCCTAACGCTTTAGCGACTTTTTTAAGATCCAATTGACCCGCCACCGGCGTGACGGCAACGGCCAGATGCTTCATATCGCCATTTACGGCAACCAGCAGCGTTTTGTAAACCTGGTCTGCATTCAGCCCTAACTTGCGTACTACTTCGTCACCAAAGTTTGTTTCGGACGGATCGTGATCGTAGGTGTGGATCTGGAAAGAAATTTTGTTTTTTTCGAGTAATTTAACGGCGGGTGTCATAGCAATTTTTCCTGGCCCAGACAAAATACGAGACAAGCATACGCCTGATGGCGGTCTAAAAAATAGTACCATCTTGCGCAATAGTATTGGCAGGATGATGACTTTGAGCGACAATCGACCTACACCGATGCTTTAAGCACCGGGATCATAATAATGATGAAATTCCTCTTTGACGGGCCAATAGAAATATTGGCCATTTTTTTTACCGTAACATCTCCGGCAAATTACCTTCTCCGTACAGATGCAGTGCGCCTACGGCCACCACATAATGGCCGGCTGGCATCGCCCTGAGTCGATCGCGCCAGGCGACATTGCGCTGATGCATCAATACGTCATATAACGACTGGCTGAAAGTATTAGGAAGCGTCAATTCGCTATTGCGCGGCGGCGTTTTAAGCCACCAGCCCATCATTTGTTGCAACAACCTGGCGTTGGTATGCCAGTGCGTCAGGGTATCATCCAGAAGAGCCTGGCCATTATCGGGTAACTGGCATAGCAACTCGATTTGACTGGATGAACCTTCCAGCTCGATCACCGGTTTGTGAGCCTGTTTTGCCGCTTTCAGCAGTTGGTAATCAATCCCGTATTCCGCCCGCAACCCCAGCTGTTGTGCCTGCGTCGCCTGTAATACCATGGCTATTTGCCACAAAGGTTGCGTCGATAACAGGGAAGGGGAAATGCCCAATTCATTGGTGACTTTACGCAGATTATCTAATTGCTCTTCACTGATGCGTTCTTCCAGGGCGGCAAAGGTCGGAAGATTAGCAAATGGCGCGTCATCGCCGGAAACATCGGCTTCGACAATCAGCGCATCAGCACGATTGAGCTTTTTGAGTAATTTGGCAGGCAGAGGCGCCATATCACGGCTACCCATGTGAATACTGCCAATCAGATGAAAATGGCGGTTACCGGGTAAAGAGATGTCAATGGCGGGCCAGGTATAGTGGTTGCCGCGCAGTGCAGACCATAATGTTTTTACCCGGTATAACAAATCCATACGACCTCCCTAAGTGGACTTCCATGCTAGCGCGTGGTCCGGGAAGGTGCAACGCGTGAATTGCCGGATAGCGCGGTTGATAGCGCCATCCGGCAAAGGCTTACTCTTTCGGTTTGAAGCGTAGCAGACGGTTAGCGTTGCTTACCACGGTAATGGAGGAGAGCGCCATCGCCGCGCCGGCAACCACCGGGTTGAGCAGCGTTCCGGTGAACGGCCACAGGATCCCGGCAGCAACGGGGATACCGATGCTATTATAGATAAACGCGCCGAGCAGGTTCTGCTTCATGTTGCGCAGCGTTGCCCGTGAGATAGACAGCGCATCCGCAACGCCCATCAGGCTATGACGCATCAGCGTAATCGCGGCGGTTTCAATCGCCACATCGCTGCCGCCACCCATGGCAATCCCTACATCGGCCTGCGCCAGCGCAGGCGCATCGTTGATACCGTCACCGACCATGGCAACCTGACGTCCCTGGCTTTGCAGACGCTTAATCGCCTCGGCTTTGCCGTCCGGCAGAACGCCCGCAATCACCTCATCAATACCTGCCTCTTTGGCAATGGCGTTGGCGGTCGTTGGGTTATCACCGGTGAGCATGACCAGACGATACCCGGCGCGATGCAGACGCTGCAGGGCCGCCACGCTGTCGCTACGCAGTGGATCGCGCACCGCTAACAGCGCCGCCGCTTTACCGTCAATCGCCAGCAGTACCGGCGTTGTCCCTTGGGAGGCTTGAGCGGTAATCTCAGCTTCCATTTCAGTGGTATCTACCTGCTGTTCATTGAGCAGCGCCTGGTTTCCCAGCAGCAGCATGTGACCTTCCGTTTCGCCACTGACGCCCAAACCGCGTAGCGTACGGAACCCGTTGACCTGCGGCAACGTGACATCACCGGCTTTGTCCAGAATCGCCCTGGCCAGCGGGTGACTGGAACCCTGTTCAAGGGCCGCAGCCAGGCGAATCGCCAGCGCTTCATCGGTATTGCCAAACGTTTTGATGGCGACAACCTGTGGCTTACCTTCAGTCAGCGTCCCGGTTTTATCAAACACAATGGTATCGAGCGTACTGGCGCGCTGCAGCGCATCGGCATCGCGTACCAGTACCCCAAACTCAGCGGCGCGCCCAACACCGGAAATAATCGACATTGGCGTCGCCAGGCCCAGTGCACAAGGGCAGGCAATAATCAGAACGGTGGTGGCAATCACCAGCGTATAGACAATTTGTGGCGCCGGTCCGAAGAAATACCAGATAGCTGCGCTAACCAGCGCAATAACGACCACCACAGGAACGAATACCGAGGAGATGCGGTCAGCCAGTTTGCCAATCTCCGGTTTACTGCTTTGCGCCTGGCGCACCATGCGAATAATGCGCGACAGCGTGGTATGGCTGCCTACGGCGCTGGCGCGGAATAGCACGCTGCCGTCCTGTACGACCGTACCGGCGTGGACGCTATCGCCTTCGCCTTTTTGTTGCGGGATCGGCTCCCCGGTCAGCATGGCTTCATCCAGCCAGGCTTCGCCCTGAGTGATTTCGCCATCGACCGGAACCCGGTCGCCGGTGGTCAGGCGCAGCAACATTCCCGCCTGAACGTCAGCCAGCGGCACACTCTTTTCACCTTCATCGGTGACGACGCGTGCGGTTGGCGGTGTCAGATCGAGCAGTTTTTCCAGCGCTTTGGAGGAGCGTTGGCGAGCCCGCGCTTCCAGCATATGTCCGAGGTTAATCAGACCGATAATCATCGCACTGGCTTCATAATAAAGGTGTCGCGCTTCCATCGGAAACCACTGCGGCCAGAGGTTGACGCTCATGGAATAGAGCCATGCCACCCCCGTACCCAGCGCCACCAGCGTATCCATGGTCGCGGTGCCATTCATCAGGCTTTTCCACGCATTGCGGTAAAAGTGACCGCCGGCGAAAACCATCACGGCAAGCGTTGCCAGACCAATCGCCAGCCACAGGCTGCGGTTGTCGTCACTCACCATCATGTTATCACCAATCATTCCCCACACCATGACCGGAATACCCAACAGCAGCGCGACGGCTGCCTGCCAGCGAAAACGTTTCATGGTCGCAACGGCGGTTTCCTGCTGGCGCTCGCGGCGCTTCGCGTCATCGTCTATAGCTTCAGCGCCGTAGCCCGCTTTTTCCACCGCCTGCACTAAATCTGCGGCGGACGCACTGCCCATTACCAGCGCAGTACGTTCCGCCAGGTTTACCCGTGCCTGGGTGACGCCGGGTACGCTTTGCAGAGCATTTTGTACGCGGGTCACACAACTGGCGCAGCTCATGCCGTTTAACAGCAACTGTTGGCTGTCATCATCAGCCGTAGCTGCCGGAAGCTCGGAAGGGACCGCTGCCAGTGCTTCCGACGGGATTGATGACTCCGTCAGCGGTTTAGCCTTTGGGTGGCTTAACTCCGCGCCGTAACCGGCTTGTTTGATGGTTTCAATCAGCGCTTGTGCACTGGCGCTCCCGGTGATGTGCGCTTCAGTCACAGTGACATCCGCTTGCTCAACGTCCGGGCGTTGCTCCAGACTCTCTTTAACGCGTTTTACGCAGTGACCGCAGGACAGGCCGTCCAGGGTTAGATCGATTGTTTGAGACATAACTAATTTCCTCTATGAATGGTCGGTTACTTATTGACCTTGGCAATCGTTTTGACTAACTGTTATAAAGGTTAAACCTTCCATCAAGGGGAAGGTCAAGGGAGAAGAGATGAATATATCCGATGTTGCTAAAAAAACCGGTTTAACCAGCAAAGCGATACGCTTTTATGAAGAAAAAGGGTTAGTGACGCCGCCGCTGCGTAGCGAAAATGGCTATCGTACATACAACCAACAGCATCTGAATGAACTGACGCTGCTGCGTCAGGCGCGGCAGGTTGGTTTTAACCTGGAAGAGTGCGGTGAGCTGGTAAACCTGTTTAACGATCCGGCGCGTCACAGCGCGGACGTAAAAAAACGCACATTAGAAAAAGTCGCGGACATCGAGCGGCATATCAGCGAGCTACAGGCCATGCGCCTGCATTTACTGGCGCTGGCGGAGAGTTGCCCTGGCGATGACAGCGCCGAATGCCCGATCATGGATAATCTTTCTGGCTGCTGTCATCACAAAGCGAAGGTTTAACGGCGAGGGGGATTAAGCATAAACACCACCGTGCCGCGGTACCACGGGGATTTCTCCAGCTGCGCTTCAGCCTGCAGATCCCGGCTACCGTTTTGCACCAGTCCCAGCTTAAATGGAATGCGCAGGCGGCTGAGCGCAGGCAGATACGCCTGGTAATTCGGCACCGTGCGCCGTCCCTGATAGCTCTGCACTACCAGTTCATCAACCGCCAGCGCGTTTAATGTGGCGACGTCGCCCGTTTTGGCCCAATCCAGTAGTCCGGTCACGCCAAGCGCAAACTCGGCCGGTAGCTGTTGGCGTAGCTGCTGTAGAAAACGGGCGTAATCGGTTAGCTGGTGGGTCGCCGCGTCAAAATCAACCTGCAGGCCGATGACGTGGTTGCCAGCGTTCTGCCAGCGTTGCATCAGCCGTATGATACGGGCAGGAATCACCTCCGGCACGTCGAGCGTGGTAAAGCGGACCGTCAGCCAGATTGAGGGAAAAGTCAGTCGACTGACCGGCAGTCCCAGGCGCTGGAAAACCACGTTACCCGACCGAACCAGCACCTCGCCCTGATGCAGATAGACCGTTTGCGCGTTTTTCAGCTCGTCACTGGCTTTCACTCCGGACCACAGCCAGAAGGCCGGATGGTCACGCGCGGCGACGATATCCGCCGCCTGTGCCTGGCCCACCAGTAGCGCGGTTACCAGTAATATTTGAGTTTTTGCGCCCACGGGCTTCCCGGATACTGCGTTTTCAGTTGGGTGAACCAGCCCTTACGCTGCTGTTTATCCACGTCTTCACCGCCACATTCGTTAGAGCCAGATGGCGCATAGCACATGATGGCGCGATACAGTGCGAAGCTCTTATCTTCGACTTCCGCGGTGGGTGAGGTGATTATCTGCTGATAGTAGCTTTGCCTGTCGAACTGGCCGAACGGTTGCTTACGAGAAATTGCGGCTTCAAGCACATCGTTGCCGGTGCTGTTTTTCCAGAGGTCGACATGCGTTTGCGTGGTACGGAAAAATTCACCTAAACAGTTCAGTGCGTGGGCATCATCCGCTTTTTTGCTCAGGACCGTTACCGTTTCATTGAGGCTGCGACAGGTGTAACCGGCCTGAGCCGCATCGCCGTTCCAGTCAAAAGTGCTCAGGTTGACGTCGTTAAACGCCTCGTCAATGACCGGCGGCGTGATGTCGCTGACAAGCTTTTTATCGTTTAACCAGTCGCCAAAACGATTCTCGGTAAGATCCCGTACCAGCAGCGTATGCAGGGCGATGGTACGCTCTTCGTTATTGGGCCCATGGACGGCCTGCTGGCGCAGTTGTTCCAGTGTGGCCTGTGTTTTCAGCACCTGCGAGCGAAAGCGCAGGTTGGTCACGGCGCTTTCCGGGGCGAAGATTGCCGCTACGTCACCGCTATAAACCAGCGTGGCGGCGAGCTTAGCCTGTACATACTGCCGCTGTTCGTTGTCCTGGCTGACTTTCAGCAACTGCTGCCAGAAATCACGCGCCGCAGCCCAATTCTTCTGGCCCATCAGCGCTTCGCCGTACAGCACCTGCTCGCTGAAGGCCAGCGTATCGCGCGGTGCCAGTTTTTGCGCTGGCGCGACCGCCTGGATAATCGCCGCATAGTTGCCCGTCGCCAGCCACAGATTCAGTTGCAGATCGCGCCACAGCGGCAGTTTTTGGCTCTGCTCAAACACCGGCTTGCTGGCGTCGAGTTGCGCCTGGGTCAGCGTGGGTTTGTTATCGCTATTCAGACGCAGCGCGCGTAACAGTTCGATGTAGCTGACTCGCGGCGCATCGGGGAAGGCTTCCAGCACGGATTGCTCGTAGAACGCCATGCCGTAGACATTATCGTATTCGATGACAATTTTACGCAGCTGCTGCGCGTCAGCCGCTTGCTGGATCGTCTGCTCATACAACCCGGCCAGTTGCGGCCACGCCTGTAAATACCAGTTAATACGACGCAACATACCGCGGGTGGAGTCGGCGTATTGCCCCTGCGGAAAGCGTTGCAAATAGGCTTGCGCCAGAATCTGAGCCTGAGAGGCGTCCTCGCGGTTAATTTTAGCGATGTCAAAATCGCCATATTCGCCCACGCTGTTCTGACTGCTCTTGTTCAGCGCCGTACGCATCAGCATGTATTGCGCGGTCTCCGCCAGCCACGGGCGATCGCTCTTAGCGAGCTGAGCGAAATCCCGTTCGGCACTGGCATAATCACCCGCATAGAAGCTGGCGGCTGCCGCGAGATAACTTTTGTAGTGTTGAGCTGGCGAATCCGCCGGGAGAGTGGCGAGAGATGACTCAATCTGTTCACGGGTCGCGTCAGAGTACAGCCCCATACGCGCTTGCGCTAAGGCCTGGCGTTGCTCTGCTGTTAACGCGGCATCGGCCAGCAGTGCGGCAAAATACTGGCTGACGCTCTCGGTATTATTCGAAACATGACGGTTCTCATGCTCAGCGTCGTTGAGATTGGCTTCATCCGCATTAATGTTCAGCTCGGCCATCTGTCGGGAGAGGGGGCTATCTTCAGCGGATACCGGGGCAGAGGCTGGTTGTGGGGCTGTTTCATCCCATTGCGGATGATACGCAAAATAGAAATCGCGGGAGCGGGTGATATCTTCAGGCATCGACTGCACGGGCAGATCAAAAGCTTTTTCCTGGCTCAGCAGCCGCAGCAGGTTGTCGCGGCTGTCGTTTTCCGGGTTAAAGGTCGGCGTTCCTTTCAGCAGGCAGCTGTCGTCGCTCCATTTGCAGTCTTCCATATCGAAGGAGGCGAATGCCTGAGGCGTGCCAGCCAGCAAAGAACAAAGGGCAACGGCGAGAGACGTCTTCCTGATCATAGTCTGAATTCCTGTCTATTTTAGTGTGGTACCGCTTTGATAATCAGGGTAATTCCCTCAACGGCAATGACTTCAACCTGCGTTCCCGCGCTCAAATCGTCGCGGGCGCTGACGGGCCACGAACTGTCGCCGACGCGCATATGTCCGCGACCATTGACCAGGGCGCTTTCCAGAATAAATCGACGGCCAACCAACTGCTGACCGCGCTGGTTAAGATGGCTGTCGGCTGGTTTCTGCTCTTTCACGCGTTTTGCCAGCCACTTCCACCACAGCCAGGCCGCCAGCAGCGTGAGTACAGCAAACATCGCTCCCTGCCACGCCCAGTCGAGCGGGACGAGCCAAACTACCAGTCCGGTTAGCACCGCTGCCACGCCGCTCCATAGCAAATAACCGTTGCCGCCCAGCATCTCGGCGGCGAGCAACAGACCGCCGAGGCTGAGCCAGAAGATGTGCGGATGTACCAGAATCATCGCTATCATGATTTTTTCCGCTCGCTGACGCTGTCCTTAACCAGTTCCGCGATCCCGGCAATGGAGCCCATCAGGCTGCTGGCATCCAGCGGCATCATCACCACTTTGCTGTTATTCGACGAACCGATATGCTGCAACGCTTCGGTGTATTTCTGCGCCACGAAGTAGTTCACGGCCTGGATATCCCCGGCGGCAATGGCTTCAGAAACCATCTGCGTTGCGCGGGCTTCTGCTTCCGCGGAACGTTCACGCGCTTCAGCCTGTAAAAACGCGGACTGACGTTCACCTTCCGCTATCAGGATTTTCGACTGCTTCTCACCCTCCGCCTTGACGATTTCCGCCTGGCGGATACCTTCGGCTTCCAGAATGTAGGCGCGCTTGGTACGTTCGGCTTTCATCTGCGCGTTCATGGCGTCAATCAGTTCCGCCGGTGGACGCACGTCACGAATCTCAATACGGGTGATTTTGATGCCCCAGGGATTGGTGGCCTCATCAACAATATGCAGCAGGCGAGTGTTGATGTTGTCACGCTGGGAGAGCATTTCATCAAGCTCCATCGAGCCGAGAACGGTACGAATGTTGGTCATGGTCAGGTTGATGATTGCCAGTTCGAGGTTACTGACTTCATATGCCGCTTTCGGCGCGTCGATCACCTGAATAAAGCACACAGCATCAATCGAGACGTTGGCGTTATCTTTGGAGATGACTTCCTGAGAGGGGATATCAAGCACCTGCTCCATCATGTTGATCTTACGACCAATACGATCCATGAACGGCACAACAAGGCTTAACCCTGGTTGCAGAGTTTTGGTGTAACGTCCGAAACGCTCCACCGTCCACTGGTATCCCTGTGGGACGATTTTGACGCCTGCGCCGACGATGACCAGCGCGACAAAAATAAGAATAGGAATAAAAATGAGCATTGATGAAACCTCCTGTTGTGCTGTCCTTTACTGCTTCATTAGTCAAATTATACCCGATTAATCAAGGTGGCTCCCCTATAATAAATTACAGGAATATACCCTTCATACTTCAAGCTGCATGTGCGTTAGCTACGTTATTCGGCCCATCCTTGGGCCTCGCCCCTGCGGGGCCGCTGTAAGCAGCGTTCAAATCTGCTCCCGGCAGATTTGTCGTTCACTCCAGTCACATAGTTAGCTATGCTCCTGGAGATTAATGAGGGACATCCATGTCCCTCACCGAAGGCCAGCCTTTGGCTGTTCAAATTCGTTCCTGACGAATTTGTCACTCACTTGCCGCCTTCATGCAACTCGAATTATTTTGGGTATAGACTGTCTGCACGAAAGAGGAAAAAAGGATCGATAATGGAAGAAAGCAGCATTTTGCTTCAGTTGAAAAATGTCGCATGGCAGGCAGGGGCGACGCAGGTTCTCAATAACATCTGTTTTAATCTCGATGCCGGAGAATTTAAGCTGATTACCGGCCAGTCCGGCTGCGGTAAAAGTACGTTACTGAAGATAGTGGCGTCGTTAATTAGCCCGAGTTCCGGTGAAATCCTTTTTGAGGGCAAGGAGATATCAACGCTAAAGCCTGAAGCTTATCGCCAGCAGGTCTCTTATTGCGCGCAAACGCCCGCTTTGTTTGGTGACACCGTCTACGACAACCTCATTTTTCCCTGGCAAATTCGCGATAAACGCCCGGAACCGGATGTATTTCTGGAAGACCTGGCCCGTTTTGAGTTGCCCGAGAGTATCCTCAAAAAAGGGATCAATGAACTGTCCGGCGGGGAAAAACAGCGCGTCTCGTTAATTCGTAATTTGCAGTTTCTGCCTAAAATCCTGCTGCTTGATGAAATCACCAGCGCGCTGGATGAGTCCAACAAACGTAACGTGAATGAATTAATTCACCACTATGTTCGCGACAAGAAAATTGCCGTGCTGTGGGTGACGCACGATAAAGATGAGATTAATCACGCGGATAATGTCATAACTCTTCAACCGCACGCCGGAGAAATGCAGGAAGTCAGCAATGAACGAGCATAATATTACCAATGAATCACTGGCGTTAGCGATGATGCTGGTGGTGGTCGCCATACTGATCAGTAACAAAGAAAAGCTGGCGCTGGAAAAAGATATTCTCTGGAGCGTTTGCCGGGCGGTGGTTCAGCTTATTATCGTCGGCTATGTGCTGAAATATATTTTCGGCGTCAATCACAGCATTCTGACCTTATTAATGGTGCTGTTTATCTGTTTTAACGCCGCCTATAACGCGCAAAAACGCAGTAAATATATTGATAACGCTTTTCTCTCGTCGTTTATTGCCATTACGGTTGGGGCGGGGTTGACGCTGTCGGTACTGGTGTTGTCCGGCTCTATCGAGTTCACGCCGATGCAGGTGATCCCAATTTCCGGGATGATTGCAGGCAATGCGATGGTAGCGGTGGGGCTGTGTTACAACAATCTGGGGCAGCGGTTTAACGGTGAACAGCAGCAAATCCAGGAAAAGCTCAGCCTCGGCGCGACGCCGAAGGTTGCTTCCGCGCCGCTGATTCGCGACAGCATTCGCGCCTCGCTGATCCCGACGATCGATTCTGCCAAAACCGTGGGGTTGGTGAGTTTACCGGGGATGATGTCTGGGTTGATTTTTGCCGGTATTGACCCGGTAAAAGCGATTAAGTATCAGATTATGGTGACGTTTATGCTGCTTTCGACCGCCAGCCTGTCAACCATTATTGCCTGCTACCTGACCTATCGGAAGTTCTATAATTCACGCCACCAATTAGTCGTAACGCATTTGAAGAAGACGTGATGTGATGCCGGAGGGAGCGGTATTTGTTGAATTTCCAGGCCCGATAAGCGCAAGCGCCATCGGGCAAAATCAAACGGATTAGTACAGCAGCGCGTACAACTGGCGGCGGTATTTCGAGGCCAGCGCATCGCCGGTTCCCAGCGCGGCAAGGATCTCCTGGAATGTCTTACTCGCCTGACCGTCGGCAGCGGTAAGATCTTTCTTCAGGTGGCTGAACAGCAATTCCAGCGATTCTTCGTTACGTCCGACCTGATGGAGTTGAATGGCTAATTGCGTGGCCAGCGCGGCATCCTGCGGGTTGCTGGCAACCTGTTGCTGCAACTGTTGGATTTCCGGCGTATCCGCCGCCTGCTTCAGCAGTTCAATCTGTGCCACCAGCCCCTGATAACGGGTATCCTGATCTTGTAACTGAATCGTTTTCAGCACCGCTTCGGCATCGTCAGAACGATTGAGGGCGATTTGCGTTTCCGCCAGCAGCAGGCCGATTTCGCTGCTCTGGTTGGAGATTTGCCAGGCTTCTTTCAGCAGCGGCAGCGCATCCGCGTGATTACCGGCTTCGATAAACTCGATAGCCTGGCGTGCTTTCAGCTCTTCTTCGCTCGGCAGCACTTTCTCCAGCAGCGCGCGAATAACCTCTTCTGGCTGCGGACCCTGGAAGCCATCTACCGGCTGACCGTTCTGGAACAGATAAACCGTTGGGATCGCGCGCAGTCCAAACTGGGAGGCGATCATCTGTTCCGCGTCGCAGTCGAGCTTAGCGAGAATAAACTGACCATTATACTGGGCGGCAAGGCTCTCCAGCACCGGCGTTAATTGCAGACAATGCTGGCTGCGCTCAGACCAAAAATAGAACAGGACCGGTGTGGTCATCGACTGTTCAAGGGTCTGCTGCAGGTTCGATTCATTAATATTAACAATATTCTGTGTGGACATGGAGTTACTCTCTTTTGTCGATTTCTTGTTACATGGGGGCTGACGCGCGAGCTTCAACTCAACCCTGTAAAATTTTGTCCATTATGCGGCCTGGCAGCAGGCGTTTAAGCAGCATAATGGCCCAGGTCACCAGCGTAACCGGATAACGTAGCTTCGGTTTGTCGCTTTCGAACGCGTGACGCACTTTGGCGACAACCGCTTGTGGTCCCAGCGTAAACCGCGCGGCAATGCCGGGATTTTCCACGGGGGCATCGCTTTGCGTCTGGTTGACGTTTTCGGTAAAACGGGTGCGGATGGGGCCCGGTTCAATCAGGCTGACCTTAATCCCACTGTGACGCAGCTCCATACGCAGCGCGTCGGACCAGGCTTCCAGCGCATATTTACTGGCGGCATAGGCGCCACGTCCCGGTGTGGAGATCAATCCCATTACCGAGGAGGTCATCACGATGCGTCCTTCGCCGTGAGGTAGCATGGCGGGCAACAGGCGCATGGTGAGCTGATGCGCGCCAAAGAAGTTGGCGGAAAACTGCTGCTCCATCTGCTCGCGGCTAATCGTGGGCAGTGGGCCGTAGACGCCGTATCCGGCGTTGTTAAAGATCCCATATAAACGATTATCGGTCAGGGCGATCACCTCATCGGCGGCGCGATCCACGCTTTCGGGTGAATCCAGATCCAGCAATACGCCGGTGAATCCCATGCTGTTCATACGCGCGACATCGTCAGGTTTGCGGCAGCCGGCCAGAATTTGAAAACCCTGGCGCTTTAGCTCAAGTGCGCTTTCCAGGCCGATTCCGCTGGAACATCCTGTTATTAAGACCGATTTTTGCATAACTTTACCTGTCAGGATCTCCGTTGAATTACGAGTCGTGATTAACTAGAGGAGTGAGATGTTGCGCCATCCAGTCGGCAATAAACGGCTGGGCGTCACGATTAGGGTGAATACCATCATCCTGCATCCACTGGGGTTTCAGATAAACCTCTTCCATAAAAAAGGGCAGCAGAGGGATATCAAACTCTTTGGCGAGCTTTGGATAAATCGCGCTAAAGGTTTCATTATAACGGCGACCGTAGTTTGCCGGCAGACGAATTTGCATTAATAGCGGTTCGGCATTTGCCGCTTTCACGTCCTGCAAAATCATGCGCAGGGTTTGTTCGGTTTGCGCAGGCGCAAAGCCGCGCAGGCCATCGTTGCCGCCAAGTTCGACCAGTACCCAACGCGGCTGGTGCTGCTTGAGTAATGCAGGCAGACGGGCCAGGCCCTGCTGCGAGGTGTCGCCGCTAATGCTGGCATTCACCACCGGCGTTTTGGTTTGCCATTTATCATTAAGTAGCGCAGGCCATGCGGCGCTGGCGGACATACGGTATCCGGCGCTCAGGCTGTCACCCAGAATTAATAACGTGTCCGCAGCGGCGGCGCGGAAAGTTAACAGGACCAGGAACAGGAAAGGCCAATGCCAGCGGAAAACATTGTTGAAGTTCATCATCTTAAGAAATCCGTCGGTCAGGGTGATCATGAGCTATCCATCCTTACCGGAGTTGAACTGGTTGTCAAACGCGCCGAGACCATTGCGCTGATTGGCGAGTCGGGATCGGGGAAATCCACGCTGCTGGCGATCCTCGCCGGGCTGGACGATGGTTCCAGCGGTGAAGTGAGTCTGGTGGGGCAGGCGCTACATACCATGGATGAAGAAGCCCGGGCGCAGTTGCGGGCAAAACATGTGGGATTCGTTTTCCAGTCATTCATGTTAATCCCGACCCTGAACGCACTGGAAAACGTCGAACTGCCCGCGCTGTTGCGTGGTGAAAACAGCGGAAAAAGCCGCGACGGGGCCAAAACGTTGCTGGAGCAACTTGGGCTGGGAAAACGTCTGGATCATCTTCCGGCCCAGCTTTCCGGCGGGGAGCAGCAGCGCGTGGCGCTGGCACGGGCCTTTAACGGGCGTCCGGATGTGCTGTTTGCCGATGAGCCGACGGGCAACCTCGATCGCCAGACCGGAGACAAAATTGCCGACCTGTTGTTTTCTCTGAACCGGGAACACGGCACCACCCTGATTCTGGTGACGCATGACCCGCAGCTGGCGGCGCGTTGCGATCGGCGCTTACGTCTGGTGAATGGACAGTTGCAGGAGGAGGCATGATTGCCCGTTGGTTCTGGCGCGAATGGCGCTCGCCTTCATTACTGATTGTCTGGCTGGCGCTGAGCCTGGCGGTAGCCTGCGTACTGGCGCTGGGCAACATCAGCGACCGTATGGAAAAAGGGCTGAGCCAGCAAAGCCGCGAGTTTATGGCGGGAGATCGCGCGCTGCAAAGTTCACGTACCGTGCCGAAAGCGTGGATTGACGAGGCGCGGCAGCGGGGGTTGAAAGTCGGCGAGCAGCTGACTTTTGCGACCATGACTTTTGCCCGTGACACGCCGCAGTTGGCGAACGTCAAAGCGGTAGATGATGTGTATCCGATGTACGGCACGTTGCAGACCAATCCGCCGGGGCTGAAACCGCAGCCGGGTTCGGTGTTGCTGGCCCCACGCCTGATGGCGCTGCTCAATCTAAAAATCGGTGATTCTATTGACGTCGGAGACGCCACGCTGCGCATCGCCGGCGAGGTGGTGCAGGAGCCAGATTCCGGTTTTAATCCGTTCCAGATAGCGCCGCGCCTGATGATGAGCATGGCGGATGTCGAAAAAACGGCGGCGGTCCAGCCGGGAAGCCGCGTGACATGGCGCTATAAATTTGGCGGAACGCCGCAGCAACTGGACGCGTACGAAAAATGGCTGTTGCCGCAGCTAAAGCCTGAACAGCGCTGGTACGGGCTGGAGCAGGATGAAGGCGCGTTGGGGAAATCACTTGAACGTTCACAACAGTTTCTGCTGCTGTCGGCGCTGTTAACGCTGCTGCTGGCGGTCGCTGCGGTTGCTGTGGCGATGAGCCATTATTGCCGCAGCCGTTACGATCTGGTGGCTATACTGAAAACCCTCGGCGCGGGCAGAGCGCAACTGCGTAGGCTGATTGTTGGTCAATGGTTGATGGTGTTGGCGTTGTCTGGCGTGACCGGTGGGCTTTTCGGGCTGTTATTCGAGCACGCGCTGGTGGTGTTACTCAGGCCGGTCCTGCCCGGCGATCTGCCGCCCGCCAGCCCCTGGCCGTGGCTGTGGGCCTTAGGCACCATGACGGTAATTTCGCTGTTGGTAGGGTTGCGTCCTTATCGGCTACTGCTGGCGACGCAGCCGCTACGTGTGTTACGCCGTGACGTGGTGGCAAACGTCTGGCCGCTGAAGTTTTATTTGCCGGTGGTATTGGTTGTTGTGGTCGTCCTGCTCGCTGGACTGATGGGGGGAAGCCTGCTGTTATGGGCTGTGCTGGCCGGTGCGGTAGTACTGGCGCTGGTGTGCGGCGTGCTCGGTTGGATGCTGCTTAACGTGCTGCGTGGTCTGACGCTCACCTCGCTGCCGCTGCGTTTAGCGGTCAGTCGACTGTTGCGCCAGCCGTGGTCAACGCTCAGTCAACTGTCGGCATTTTCACTTTCCTTTATGCTGCTGGCGCTGCTGCTGGTGCTGCGCGGCGATCTGCTCGATCGCTGGCAGCAGCAAATGCCGCCGGAAAGTCCAAATTATTTCTTGATCAACATTGCCAGTGAGCAGGTTGTACCGCTGAAGTCATTCCTGTCGGAACATCAGGTGATCCCGGAATCGTTCTATCCCATTGTACGTGCGCGTCTGACAGCCATTAATGATAAGCCGACCGAAGGCAATCAGGATGAGGCGCTTAACCGCGAACTTAATCTGACCTGGCAGGATACCCGCCCGGATCATAACCCGATAACTGCCGGAAGCTGGCCGCCAAAAGCGAGTGAAGTGTCGATGGAAGAAGGGCTGGCGAAGCGGCTAAACGTGAAGCTCGGCGATCGGGTGACCTTTATGGGCGATACCCAGGATTTCAGCGCCACGGTCAGCAGCCTGCGTAAAGTGGACTGGGAAAGCCTGCGGCCTAACTTCTTCTTTATTTTCCCTTCCGGGGCGCTGGACGATCAGCCCCAGAGCTGGTTAACCAGCTTTCGTTGGGAGAACGGCAACGGCATGTTGACGCAGCTTAACCGCGAATTCCCGACCATCAGCCTGCTGGATATTGGCGCAATCCTCAAACAGGTGGGCCAGGTGCTGGAGCAGGTAAGTAGAGCGCTGGAAGTGATGGTGGTGCTGGTTACCGCCTGCGGCATGTTGTTGCTGTTGGCGCAGGTTCAGGTGGGGATGCGTCAACGTCATCAGGAACTGGTGGTCTGGCGCACGCTGGGAGCAGGCAAGAAATTGCTGCGTACCACGCTGTGGTGCGAGTTCGCTATGCTCGGGATGGTCGCCGGGCTGGTGGCGACCATCGGTGCGGAAACCGCGCTGGCTGTATTGCAAACCCGCGTATTTGACTTCCCGTGGGAGCCAGACTGGCGACTGTGGGTTGTGTTGCCGCTTTGTGGGGCATTGCTCCTCTCTTTATGCGGCGGATGGCTCGGTTCACGACTGCTTAAAGGTAAAGCGCTGTTCCGTCAGTTCAGTAATTAATTCCTGCCAGTGATGATTACGCACCGGTTTTTTAAATCGGTGCGTTTTTTTATCTATGTAGCACAAATTGATAACCCCTTGATATTTAACAGCACAGAACAATAAAAACCCAACAACACGAGTGTATTAATAAACGTTAATATTTGTATGCTTAATAATTGGCAGGCTATCTATCAAGGTACAAATAATGACTATAAAAAAAACGGCGCTGGCGGTATCGATCGGCGCAGCAGTGGCATTAACGACTTTCGCTTCCCAGGCGGAAATCACGGTCCTGAAACAAGATCCGCAGGCGGGCGATCCGCTGAGCCGTCTTAACTTCACCGTCGGCGGGAGTATTCGTCCGCAGTTCCAGAATATGGCCGGTGACGATGGTAAGAATGGCTACAAACGTAATGGCTTCGACGGCGGGACGCGTTTCCGCTTCGCCGCAGACTACTATCTGTTTGATGATATCAGTTGGGTGAGCTACTACGAGCTGGGCGTTAACTTCCCGGCCATGTTCAACTGGGATAATCACTACGCTGACGGCGCCAACGATACCACGCGTCGTATGCTGTACACCGGTCTGAAGAGCGCGACCTGGGGTACGCTGACCTTCGGCCAACAGAACAGTATTTACTATGATGTGGTCGGGGCGAAAACGGATATCTGGGATTACGATATGATCGGTCAGGCCCCAGGTAATGGTATCAATGGCGACTATGACGGTTCCTATCGTACACGTAAATCGTTGAAGTATAAGAAAACGGTGGGGGATGTTGATCTCTACGCATCTTATCTGTTCAGCGATGATTACAACCCGAACAACGGCCTGCGCTACAAGCGTAAAGGCGGCGGCTCGTTGGGTGTGGATTATCACATCACCGATGACCTGACCTGGGGTACGGCGTGGAACTACACCCGTGCGGAAATGCGTGGCGACACCAGCAAAACCTACGATCAAAACATCGTCGGTACCGCACTGAGCTGGAAACCGGACAACTGGACCTTCTCAATGGGCGGCGGCTGGTATCAAAACTTCATGACCACCAAAAAAGTTTCGGTTAACGACTACTTTGCCGGTGATGCCTGGGGTCTGGAATACTTCGCGGGTTATACCTTCCCGATTGGTCAGTATGCGCTGAAATCTGTTCAGCCGTACTTTATGGGCGATCGTATCGAATACGTGAATGGTCGTAACTATCTGCGTACCGACAACGGTGTGGGTATCAGCTTCCAGTTGGATTACGGTTTCCGTGTGGATTACGAACACGTCTTTACCTCCAGCACCGACAACCTGGGCGATATGAACCTGGTGCGTCTGCGTTACGACTTCTAAGTCAATTTTCCTTCCAAAGCCGGGTAGCCAGGGCGTTATCCGGTTTTTTACTCTCCGTTGCCGAAAAACGCATAAGCACCTTCCTTGCACATTCAACGACATACTTCGCAACATCATGAAATAATTTCAAGGACAGCGGGTTGTGATCTGTGTCATGTTAGAAATCTGCCTGTTATCAGGCCAACGAGAACAACGCCGCATGAACGGCGTGAGACATGACACCACAACGTTAAAATGGAGAAAATATGGGATTGCGTCAGAGTTTACGCGTCGCGACCGGGGCGCTGTTACTGGCCTGCGGCTTACAATTTGCTCATGCGAACAGTGACCCGCATACCATCGTGTTTGGCGTCGCGCCTGGACCGTACGGCGATATGGTGAAACAGGCTATTGCCCCTACGCTGAAAGAGAAAGGCTATAAGGTGGTGGTGCGCGAATTCAGCGACTACGTGCAGCCGAATATGGCGCTCTCCAACGGCAGCATTGATGCCAACCTGTTCCAGCACTCGCTCTATTTTGACAAATTCACCGCCGATAAAGGACTGAAGCTGAGCAAGCTGATTGTGGTCCCGACGGCCGGGATGGGGTTTTACTCGCACAAAATCAAAAGCCTGGATGAGTTGAAAAAAGGGGATGTGATCACGCTGTCCAACGATCCGACCAACCTGGCCCGCGGTCTGCGTTTCCTGCAATCCATTGGCCTTATCACCATCAAAGACAATATCGATCCCACGAAAGCCTCCGAGCGTGATATCGCCAGCAACCCGAAAGGGCTGGTGTTTAAACCCTTGGAAGCGGCGCAACTGCCGCGTACTTTGGACGGTGTGACCGGCGCGCTGGTCAACGGTAACTTTGCCGTGGCGGCAAAACTGGATCTTTCCAGCGCCATCAAGCAAGAGCATCTGGATGAAAACCTGAAAAATATCATTGCGGTACGCAGTGAAGATGCGGATAAACCGTTCGCGAAAGATATTGTTGAAGCGGTGAAGTCTCCGGCTTATCGCGCGGTGATCGACGATCCGCAAAACATCTACAGCGCTTTCCAGAAACCGGAATGGATGTCGGCAGCCCAATAATCGCTGCATGCAAGGGTTAACAGGGGCAGCGGCGACTGCCCTTTTCGCATTTCTGAGGTGGATATGATTGAGATAGAAAAGGTTTGCGTGGATTTTACCGCAGGCCGTGGACCCTCAACCCGGGCGGTTGATGACGTCAGCTTGCATATTGGCGCGGGCGAGATATTTGGTATTGTCGGGACCAGCGGCGCGGGGAAAAGTACGCTACTGCGCACCTTGAACGCCTTAACGCGTCCGAGCAAGGGAAGCGTGAAGGTGAACGGCGTAGAAATTTCTGCGCTGGAAGGCGCTCAGTTACGTAAAGCGCGTCAGCGCATTGGCATGATTTTTCAGCACTTTAATCTGATGCATACCCGCACCGTGGCGCAAAACGTCGCCTTTAGTCTGAAAGCTGCCGGGTGGGAACGCAGCAAGATTGCTCCACGCGTCACCGAGATTCTGGCGCTGGTCGGACTGTCTGATAAGGCGAACCGTTTTCCGGTTCAGCTCAGCGGTGGTCAGAAGCAGCGCGTGGGTATTGCCCGTGCGATTGCTAATCATCCGGATGTGTTGCTGTGTGATGAACCCACTTCCGCGTTAGATCTCGAAACCTCGGCCACGATTCTGGCGCTGCTTAAGCAGATCAACCAACAGTTGGGGATCACGATCGTGCTGATCACTCACGAGATGAACGTGATCAAATCGATTTGCGATCGCGTGGCGGTGATGTCAGGCGGCAAGGTGGTGGAGTCCGGGGAGGTGTTTGACGTTTTTGCTCACCCACAGCACGCCTTCACCCAGCAACTGGTGTCGCATACCCTCAATCTGACGCTACCTGAGCGTCTGCGCCAGCATCTGCCCGGCCAGTTGCTGAAAATTCTTTTTATCGGCGATTCGGCGGAACAGCCTGTGCTGTCAGAAGTTGCGGTTAAATTTGGCGTGGCGGTGAACATTCTGCACGGCAAAATTGAATATATCGGCGAACGCGCGCTGGGGATTCTGGTGGTACAACTCACCGCGCCGCATAACCCTTCTGCGGTGGATGTCGCCGTGGAACATATTCGTCAACGTACTGCTCAAGTGGAGGTGATTCGTGGATGATTTATTGCCTGATTTGACGCTGGCGTTTAATGAAACCTTCCAGATGCTGAGCATCTCAACGGTGCTGGCGATTATTGGCGGTTTGCCGCTCGGTTTTCTAATTTTCGTCACCGATCGGCATTTATTCTGGCAGAACCGTTTTGTGTATCTGCTCAGCTCCGTGCTGGTAAATATTATCCGCTCGGTACCGTTTGTGATCCTGCTGGTGCTGCTGCTACCGCTCACCCAGTTTTTGCTCGGCAATACCATCGGACCGATTGCCGCCTCCGTGCCGCTTTCCGTGGCGGCGATTGCTTTTTATGCCCGGCTGGTGGATAGCGCGCTACGCGAAGTGGATAAAGGCATTATTGAGGCGGCGGAAGCGTTTGGCGCCAGCCCGATGCGCATCATCTGCACCGTGTTGTTGCCGGAGGCCAGCGCGGGACTGTTGCGTGGACTGACGATCACGTTGGTGAGCCTGATCGGTTACTCCGCGATGGCCGGGATTGTCGGCGGCGGTGGGGTAGGTGACCTGGCGATTCGCTTTGGTTATTACCGCTATGAAACCCAGGTCATGATCGTCACCGTTGTCGCGCTGATTATTCTGGTGCAGGCCGTGCAGGTGCTGGGCGACTGGCTGGCGAAACGCGCGGATAAGCGCGACAGGCATTAATTACTGTGCGTTAAGCCATCCGGCAACGTCCTGCCATGTGCCGCGAAAGACGATTTTCGCGGCTTTCTTTTCCAGTTGATAGCGATACATCGGGTCGTAATACTCGTTGAGCAACGGCACCAGCCAGCCCATGTGGGCGTCGGTACTGCCCGTCGACTGCTGTTCGCGCAGAGCCACGTCAAGCAGGGCGGTCAGCTCGGCAAAACGCTGTAACCCCAGACGACGGCGAATAGCGAACAGGCCGTGGTGCAGATACTCACTGTATTCCTGCCAGCCCCGGTTCTCACCATAAGCCTGGGTAAAATCGTGGTGCATGCGTACGAAATACTCCTCGCGCAGGCGCTCCAGACGCAGCTCAAAAGGATCGTCCACCACCGCAATGGACGCCTCGGTCATGCGCTCGCGTAGGCATTCGGGCAGATGGTTAGCGCCGATCATGCGGCCTTCATCTTCCAGCACCCACTGGCGTAAATCCTGTCGGCTGTCCGTTTTGAGCATTTCGACCGCCAGCAGGTTTTCAAAACTCGCCTGGCTTAGCTGCGGCTCTACGGTACGTCCAAACGAGGAACCGCGATGGTGCGCCAGTCCTTCGAGATCCACACCGTTCGGCTGCTGTTGAACCAGCTGCGTTTTACCGTTCCCAGTACAGCCGCCAATTAAGACGATCGGTTTTTGCACCAATTCTTCCGTTATCCGTATGACCGCCTGGCGCAGAGCCTTATAACCGCCCTGTATCAGCGGGTAGTCAATGCCGGACTCGTGCAGCCACTGCTGCACAATGTGTGAACGCTGACCGCCGCGCGCGCAGCATAAATATCCTTTTGGGTGTTGACGACAGGCATCCTGCCAGGCGTACATGCGCTGTTGGCGGGTTTCACCCGAGACCAGGTGATGGCCCAATTCCAGGGCAGCCTCAGGCCCCTGACGTTTATAACAGGTACCGACGGCGGCGCGTTCGTCATCGTTCATTAAGGGGAGATTGACTGCGCCCGGCATCGCGCCTTGTTGAAATTCGACGGGGGCGCGTACATCGATAATAGGCGTACCGGCGAGCAGAATCGCACGATAGTCCTGTGCTGTTTGTGTGTCTTGCATAGTAAAAAACGAAACCTCAAATCATCTTGCGTATCATTTTACGCGCCAAAGAGCAGGATGACTTGATTTTCAATCGCGTGCATTGTTGAAAATTGCTAAAAATCCGGCGATTTCTGGTTTTCGCTTCGTAAATAACGTCACAATATCTTCCACAGCCTTTCCTGCGCCAAACTTATGCCAGGCGAGACTTAAGGGGGAAGGAGGGCGCATAGTAGGAATAATGCTACTGACCAGTTGCCCGTTATCAAGCAATGGCTGGCACAGCGGTTGCGGAACAAAGCCGATACCCACCCCAGCAAGATGCGCCGCAATCTTGGTTTCCATGTCCGGGACAATAATCTCTTTTTGGCCGGGAAGCCGCCACGCAACCCGTTTGGTCAGGGTGCGCGCACTGTCTTCAATGTTGATCGCCGGAAAACGGCGCAACTGCGCTTCCGTTAATGGACCACTGACGTCTGCCAATGGATGATTCGCCGACATAACAAACCGCCACTGAACAGACCCCAAAGGATCGAGGGTAAAGGTGTTAGCCATTGGTTCAGTGCCCGTGACGCCGATAGCCAGAGAGAATCCTTCATACAGCAGTGAATCCCAGACGCCCATATAGATTTGCCGGGAAAAGTGAAACTGAGTAAAGGGATAGCGGGCGTTAAGCCAGGATAACAGGCGAGCGACGGCTTGCGGGCTATACAGCAGGTTGTTGACCACGATATTCACCTGACGCTCTACGCCGTCGTTCACTTGCTGTAATTCGCTGGGCATGCTGTCCAGCCAGGCGAGCCAGTCCTTTGCCTGAGAAAGAAGATGCGAGCCCGCGGCGGTTAACGTGACGCTGCGGGTGGTGCGAAAGAACAGAGCAACCCCGGTATTTTCTTCCAGAAGCTTAATGCGATAGCTGATGGTGGCCGTGGTTTTACACAAGCGATCCGCCGCCCTGGAGAAACTCCCTGTTTCGGCTACGCCAATAAAAGTACGCAGTGTTTCTGGATCAAACATCGTCAGCTACTCCCTGAATGCTCTTCCGCAAGCCTGATTTCTTGTTCTCTGATTTATAAGTATTTTTACATAATGGCCTTGTTTAAATTGTGGTCTAAATCGAATTTTGGAAAAATATTCCAACTTTTGTGTTGATGTTAAATCCCGAAGGTTTTAGATTGCATGATATTGAAGCCGCTAACTGTTCTGGCTGCGGTTCAGAGGAATTCAGTTACAAGGAAAAGATGATGAAACTTGAGGTATTACCTTTAAATCAGCACACGTTCAGCGCCTATGGCGATGTCATCGAAACCCATAAACGTGATTTTTTTCATATCAATGATGGGTTGGTTGAACGTTATCACGATCTGGCTAATGTGGAGATCCTTGAGCAGGACCGAACGCTCATCAGCATTAACCGCGCGCAACCGGCAGCGATGCCTATTATTGTGCATGAACTGGAGCGCCACCCGCTGGGTACCCAGGCATTTATGCCCATGAAGGGCGAAGCGTTTGTGGTGATTGTCGCGCTTGGTGAGGACAAACCCGATCTTTCCACCTTAAAAGCCTTTATCACCAATGGTCAACAGGGGGTGAATTATCACCGAAACGTCTGGCATCACCCGCTGTTTGCCTGGCAAACCGTGACCGATTTCCTGACGGTCGATCGTGGTGGTAGCGATAATTGCGATGTTGAACGTATCCCGGCACATGAACTCTGTTTTGCGTGACGCTATTGGCCTTCTTGCTTAATATGAGCATATTGTTCATTGTTTATGCTCATATTTTGGGCCGGAGTAAATGTAGTGGAGACGGAAGTAAGACGGCGCGGCAGGCCTGGACAGACGGAGCCGGTTGCGCAGAAAGGCGCTCAGGCGCTCGAAAGAGGCATTGCGATTTTGCAGTATCTCGAAAGAAGTGGGGGGAGTTCGTCAGTCAGCGATATTTCCGGCAGTCTGGATTTACCGCTCTCCACGACTTTTCGCCTGCTAAAGGTTTTACAGGGTGCTGATTTTGTCTATCAGGACAGTCAGTTAGGATGGTGGCACATCGGTTTAGGCGTCTTCAATGTGGGCTCCGCGTATATTCATAATCGCGACGTCCTGTCGGTAGCCGGACCATTTATGCACCGATTAATGCTGCTGTCAGGCGAAACGGTGAATGTCGCGATTCGTAATGGCACTGAAGCGGTGCTGATTGGCCAGAAGGAGTGCAAATCGATGGTCAGGATGTGTGCACCTTTGGGCAGCCGTATGCCGTTGCATGCTTCCGGCGCGGGGAAAGCACTGCTTTATCCGCTGATGGAAGAAGAGTTAATGGACATTGTCGTGAAAACGGGTTTGCAGCAGTTTACGCCGAACACGTTGGTGGATTTTCCTACTCTGCTGCGTAATCTGGAACAGGCGCGCGAGAATGGCTATATCGTTGATCACGAAGAACATGTTGTTGGATTGAATTGCATCGCTTCGGCTATCTATGACGATGCAGGCAGTGTAGTGGCTGCCATCTCTATTTCGGGGCCCGCATCCAGACTGACGGAAGATCGTTTTATTAGTCAGGGGGAGCTGGTACGGGATACAGCACGAGATATCAGTACGGCGCTTGGGTTAAAAGCACCCGTAGCTTAAGTCGCAACCCGCTCAGAGGAGCGGGACTTTTTTGGATTTTTTTAAAGTTGGAAAAATTTTCCAATAAATAGAGGTAGAAAGAAAATGGCAAAAATGAGAGCCGTTGACGCGGCAATGTATGTGCTGGAAAAAGAAGGTATCACCACCGCATTTGGCGTGCCTGGAGCGGCAATCAACCCGTTCTATTCCGCAATGCGTAATCACGGCGGCATCCGTCACATTCTGGCTCGCCACGTTGAAGGCGCCTCCCATATGGCGGAAGGTTATACGCGTGCCGCTGCAGGCAACATTGGCGTCTGCCTTGGCACTTCAGGCCCGGCTGGAACTGACATGATCACTGCACTGTATTCCGCCTCTGCCGACTCTATTCCTATTTTATGTATCACCGGTCAGGCGCCTCGTGCCCGCCTGCATAAGGAAGATTTTCAGGCTGTCGATATTGAATCTATCGCCAAACCGGTCAGCAAAATGGCGGTAACGGTACGTGAAGCGGCACTGCTGCCTCGGGTTTTACAGCAGGCATTCCACGTCATGCGCTCAGGTCGCCCTGGCCCGGTGCTGATCGATTTGCCTTTTGATGTCCAGGTTGAAGAAATCGAATTCGATCCCGACATGTATGAGCCGTTGCCGGTGTACAAACCTGCCGCCAGCCGCAAGCAAATTGAGAGAGCGCTGGAAATGCTGAGCCAGGCGGAACGTCCGGTTATCGTAGCGGGGGGCGGGGTGATTAATGCTGATGCTTCCGCACTGCTGCAACGTTTTGCGGAGCTGACCCATGTACCGGTTATCCCCACGTTGATGGGCTGGGGATGTATCCCTGACGATCATGAGTTAATGGCTGGCATGGTCGGGCTACAAACCGCGCACCGCTACGGAAATGCCACGCTGCTTGCTTCTGATATGGTGTTCGGTATTGGTAACCGTTTTGCTAACCGTCACACCGGCTCGGTCTCGAAGTACACCGAAGGGCGCAAAATCATTCATATCGACATTGAACCGACGCAAATTGGCCGTGTTCTGTGCCCGGATTTGGGCATTGTTTCTGATGCCAAAGCCGCGCTGACCTTGTTGATTGACGTCGCTCAGGAAATGCAGAAAGCCGGACGTTTACCTTGCCGGAATAGCTGGGTTGATGAATGCCAACAGCGTAAGCGGACGTTACTGCGTAAAACCCACTTCGACAATGTCCCGGTGAAACCGCAGCGTGTCTATGAAGAGATGAATAAAGCCTTTGGTCGCGACGTTTGCTACGTCACCACCATCGGATTATCACAAATTGCCGCTGCGCAAATGCTGCATGTGTTCAAAGAGCGTCACTGGATCAACTGCGGCCAGGCAGGCCCTCTCGGCTGGACGCTGCCTGCGGCATTAGGGGTTTGTGTTGCCGACCCAACACGCAACGTCGTCGGGATTTCGGGGGATTTTGACTTCCAGTTCCTGATTGAAGAACTGGCGGTAGGCGCGCAATTCAATATTCCTTACATCCATGTGCTGGTCAACAACGCCTATCTGGGCCTGATTCGTCAATCGCAGCGTGCTTTTGATATGGATTACTGCGTCCAACTGGCGTTTGAAAATATCAACTCCAGCGAAGTAAACGGCTATGGCGTCGATCACGTCAAAGTGGCAGAGGGATTAGGTTGTAAGGCTATTCGCGTCTTCAAACCTGAAGATCTCGCTCCGGCGTTTGAGCAAGCCAAAGTCCTGATGGCGCAGTATCGCGTTCCGGTTGTTGTCGAAGTGATCCTTGAACGAGTGACCAATATCTCGATGGGTAGCGAGCTGGATAACGTGACCGAGTTTGAAGAGGTTGCAGACGGTGCAGTTGATGCGCCAACCGAAACCTGTTTTATGAAATATGAATAGAGGAGGTGACAGATGTTACGGTTCTCAGCCAATCTTTCCATGCTGTTTCTGGAATACAGTTTCCTTGAGCGTTTCGACAAAGCGGCGCAAGCGGGGTTTCGTGGCGTAGAGTTTATGTTTCCCTACGATTACGACATTGACGTCTTAAAGGAAAAACTGCAGACCAACAAGCTGGAGCATACGTTGCATAATCTCCCCGCCGGAGATTGGGCGGCGGGTGAACGTGGTATCGCCTGTATTCCGGGGCGCGAAGAAGAGTTTCGTGATGGTGTGGCCGCGGCTATTCGCTATGCGAAGGGACTAGGTAATAAAAAAATCAATTGCCTGGTAGGTAAAACACCGGCGGGTTTTTCGGCTGAACAGATCCAGCAAACGCTGGTGGAAAATCTGCGCTATGCGGCCAACATGTTAGCGAAAGAAGATATTTTATTGCTGATTGAGCCGATCAACCATTTTGATATTCCTGGTTTCTTTCTCACCGGTACGCATCAGGCGTTAGCGTTAATTGATAGCGTCGGATGCAATAATATCAAAATTCAGTATGACATTTATCATATGCAGCGCATGGAAGGGGAATTAACCCAGACCATGACCACGTGGGCAAATAAAATAGGTCATTTGCAAATTGCAGATAACCCTCGTCGCGGAGAGCCAGGGACCGGGGAAATCAATTATGACTTTATTTTTAAGTTTATTGATAAATCAGGTTATGACGGGTGGGTAGGCTGCGAATATAAGCCGCTGACGACCACCGAAGCAGGATTATCGTGGATTAATCAGTATCGATAATTTGTAAGTAATTTCAGGCAACACTATTTTTTCCACTCTGTTGGAAGGGGATCGTTTTGCCTGAATTCAGGAATACCGACAGATATAAAAGAGGTTGCAAATGAAACTGGGATTTATTGGCCTGGGTATTATGGGATCGCCAATGGCGATTAATCTGGCTCGCGCCGGACATCAATTACATGTCACGACCATTGGACCTGTGGCTGAAGAGTTGCTGTCACTGGGGGCGGTTAATGTTGAAAATGCGCGTCAGGTGACTGATTTCGCAGATATTATCTTCATCATGGTGCCGGATACGCCGCAGGTTGAAGAAGTGCTTTTTGGTGAACACGGATGCGCTAAAACCGCATTGCAGGGAAAAACCATTGTCGATATGAGTTCTATTTCTCCTATCGAAACCAAGCGTTTTGCTCAGCAGGTTAATGAACTTGGCGGGGATTATCTGGATGCGCCCGTGTCCGGCGGGGAAATTGGCGCTCGTGAAGGGACGCTGTCCATTATGGTTGGCGGTGAACCTGATGTATTTGAACGGGTGAAACCGCTCTTTGATATTCTGGGAAAAAATATCACTCTGGTGGGCGGGAATGGTGATGGCCAAACCTGTAAAGTGGCTAACCAAATTATCGTGGCCTTAAATATTGAAGCCGTTTCTGAAGCGCTGGTATTTGCCTCTAAAGCGGGCGCGGATCCGGTTCGCGTGCGTCAGGCATTAATGGGCGGGTTTGCCTCATCTCGTATTCTGGAAGTACATGGTGAGCGCATGATCAAGCGCACTTTTGATCCCGGATTCAAAATTGCACTGCATCAAAAAGATCTCAACCTTGCATTACAAAGTGCCAAGGCGCTCTCATTGAATTTGCCTAATACGGCAACCTGTCAGGAGTTATTTAATACCTGTGCCGCGAATGGTGGAAGCCAGTTGGATCACTCGGCAATGGTTCAGGCCCTGGAATTAATGGCTAATCATAAATTGTCATGATCGTTGGTATCGCTGCAATCCTGCAGCGATACATTTTAATCAGACACACTTTGGAAAGGTGCATGTCATGAGTGAAAAAAATACATCCGGTATTGAATACTGGAAGAAGATCGTCGTCGTAATGAGTCTGGGTTGGGTTGCAATATGGATTTATCGCACCGTATTAACCCCTATTTATCCTGAGATTCAGGCTTCCCTGGGCAATGTCAGCAATGCTGAAATTGGCGCCATCGCCAGTTTCTATTTTTTCGCCTATTGCAGTATGCAAATTCCCTGCGGAATTTTGGTCGATAAGCTTGGCCAGAAAATTATGCTGATGTGTGGGTTTACGCTCTTTATTATTGGTACGCTCAGTATTGCAAAAGCCACGGGACTGGTGATGATCTATGCCGGTTCGCTGATGGCAGGAGCGGGCTGCGCCTCTTTCTTTAGTTCTGCGTATTCTCTCTCTTCGGCAAATGTCCCGCAGGCTCGCCGGGCACTGGCAAACGCCATCATTAATAGCGGCTCTGCGATTGGGATGGGGATCGGTTTAATCGGCTCCAGCGTGTTGGTTAAAAGCATGAGCATGGCCTGGCAAAACGTGTTGTTCCTGGTTGCGGCTGTGTTGGTGGTGATGTTGTGCGTATTTACTTTGGTTATCCGCGGTAAGGCAAAAAGCGAAACGGCGGTGTCAGAGCAAAAAACGCAGACGACAACGATGACAGAAGAGAAAAGTCCGCCGCTGTTTTCGGGTTTGTTATGCAGCGTCTACTTCCTCTATTTCTGTACCTGTTATGGCTATTACCTGATTGTGACCTGGCTTCCGTCCTATCTGCAGACTGAAAGGGGATTTGATGGTGGCGCGATTGGGGTTGCCTCGGCTTTGGTCGCCGTGGTGGGGGTTCCCGGTGCGTTGTTCTTCAGCCATCTGTCCGATAAATTCCGTAACAGCAAAGTCAAAGTCATTCTTGGGCTGGAAATTATGGCCGCCGCAATGCTGGTGTTTACGGTGTTATCGCCGAATACCACGATGTTGATGGTCAGCCTGACCCTGTACGGTTTACTGGGAAAAATGGCGGTGGATCCCATCCTGATCTCCTTCGTGTCTGAGCAGGCGTCGGCGAAAACGTTGGGCAGAGCATTTAGCCTGTTTAACTTCTTTGGTATGAGTTCAGCCGTTATTGCGCCAACGTTAACCGGATTTATTTCCGATTTGACTGGCTCAAAAGAGATAAGCTTTGTCATCTCGGCTTGTCTGGTTGTTACCGGAACGCTTATTTTTGCCGGCGTGACGTTATATAAAAAGAAAGCAACACCAGTTACTGCTTCAGCATAAAAATATAATTAAAACTATTTGCATTACTTAATATATTGTTTTTGTTCCACATAGCTAAACCCATTACAACGTTATCCGATACGTGACAAGAGGGATTTATGGAACAGCAAAGAGATCTATACCAACAACGTGGTTATAGTGACGACTTATTACCGAAAACGGCAGCACAACGAAACTGGAAAACATTTAACTATTTTACTTTATGGATGGGGTCAGTACATAACGTACCTAATTATGTTATGGTTGGCGGGTTCTTCATTCTCGGGCTGTCCACATTCAGTATTATGCTGGCTATTATTATTAGTGCATTGTTTATTGCATTAGTCATGGTTATGAACGGCGCCGCCGGAAGTAAATACGGTGTACCTTTTGCAATGATTCTGCGTGGCTCGTATGGTGTACGTGGCGCGCTTTTCCCGGGATTATTAAGAGGCGGGATTGCGGCAATTATGTGGTTCGGGCTGCAATGTTATGCCGGATCGCTGGCTTTTCTTATTCTGATTGGCAAGATATGGCCTGGGTTTTTAACGCTGGGCGGTGATTTTACACTACTGGGGTTGTCTCTGCCGGGGTTAATCACATTTCTTATCTTTTGGCTGATTAACGTTGGTATCGGTTTTGGCGGCGGTAAAGTATTAAATAAATTTACTGCGATCCTGAACCCTTGCATTTATATCGTTTTTGGCGGAATGGCTATCTGGGCGATATCACTGGTAGGGATTGGCCCCATTCTGGACTACATTCCGGGCGGTGTGCAAAAAGCGGGAAACAGCGGATTCCTGTTCCTGGTAGTGATTAACGCCGTGGTTGCGGTATGGGCCGCTCCGGCGGTAAGCGCATCGGACTTTACGCAAAATGCCCACTCATTTCGTGAACAGGCGTTAGGCCAGACGCTGGGTCTTATTGTCGCGTACGTGTTATTTGCGATTGCCAGCGTGTGTATTATTGCCGGTGCCAGTATTCATTATGGAATGGATACCTGGAATGTGCTGGATATCGTACAGCGTTGGGACAGTCTGTTTGCCTCATTCTTCGCAGTTTTGGTTATTCTGATGACCACAATCTCAACAAACGCTACGGGTAATATTATCCCGGCTGGTTATCAGATTGCCGCAATTGCGCCAACAAAACTAACATATAAAAAAGGTGTATTGATTGCCAGTATTATTAGCTTACTGATTTGTCCATGGAAGCTTATGGAAAATCAGAGCAGTATTTATCTGTTTCTGGACATCATCGGCGGTATGCTCGGTCCTGTTATTGGTGTTATGTTAGCGCATTATTTTGTCGTTATGCGCGGCAAGATTAATCTTGATGAATTATATACCGCCAGCGGTAATTACCAATATTATGATAATGGATTTAACCTGACGGCATTCTCTGTAACGTTAGTGGCGGTAATTCTTTCACTGGGTGGAAAGTTTATTCCATTGCTTGAACCGTTATCGCGAGTGTCATGGTTTGTTGGGGTTATTGTCGCATTTGTGGCATATGCCTTACTGAAAAAAAGAACGGTTGGACAACCTGCCGCAGTAGAAAAAGCAACAGGTCAGTTGTAATGAAATCAGTAAACGTAGGTGTAAGCGTGCGTTATTTATAAAAACTATCTGTATCCATACAAGGAGTTCGTTATGTCTTTTGATTTAATTATTAAGAACGGTACTGTTATTTTAGAAAATGAAGCTCGTATTATTGATATTGCCGTCCAGGCAGGAAAAATCGCCGCCATTGGCGAGAATCTTGGGGAGGCAAAGCAGGTAATGGATGCGACAGGTCTGGTGGTTTCACCGGGCATGGTCGATGCGCATACCCATATCTCTGAGCCGGGGCGTACACATTGGGAAGGCTATGAGACCGGAACGCGTGCCGCGGCAAAAGGCGGTATCACCACAATGATCGAAATGCCTCTCAACCAGCTGCCCGCGACGGTGGATCGCGAAACCATCGAACTTAAATTTGATGCGGCAAAAGGCAAATTGACCATTGATGCCGCGCAGCTTGGCGGTCTGGTTTCTTACAACCTTGATCGTCTGCACGAGCTGGATGAGGTCGGTGTCGTCGGTTTCAAATGCTTCGTTGCCACCTGTGGCGATCGCGGAATCGACAATGACTTCCGTGACGTTAACGACTGGCAGTTCTACAAAGGCGCGCAGAAGTTAGCAGAAATGGACCAGACGGTGCTGGTGCATTGCGAAAATGCGCTCATTTGCGACGAGCTTGGCGAGGAAGCTAAACGCGAAGGCCGTGTGACGGCACATGATTATGTGGCTTCACGTCCGGTTTTCACCGAAGTGGAAGCTATTCGCCGTGTGCTGTATCTGGCGAAAGTCGCCGGTTGCCGCCTGCACGTTTGCCATATCAGCAGCCCGGAAGGCGTGGAAGAAGTGACCCGTGCCCGCCAGGAAGGCCAGGATGTGACCTGCGAATCCTGCCCGCATTATTTTGTGCTGGATACCGATCAGTTTGAAGAGATTGGCACGCTGGCAAAATGTTCTCCGCCGATCCGCGATCGACAGAATCAACAAGGTATGTGGGAAAAACTGTTCAATGGTGAGATTGACTGCCTGGTTTCCGACCACTCGCCATGCCCACCAGAAATGAAGGCTGGCAATATCATGCAGGCGTGGGGCGGCATTGCCGGACTGCAGAGCTGCATGGACGTCATGTTTGATGAGGCCGTGCAAAAACGCGGTATGTCGCTGCCGCTATTCGCTAAATTGATGGCAACCAACGCCGCAGATATTTTTGGCCTGAAACAGAAAGGACGTATTGCCCCGGGTAAAGATGCTGACTTCGTCTTTATTCAACCGGACAGCAAATACGTTCTGAAAAACGAAGACCTGGAATACCGTCACAAAGTCAGCCCGTATGTTGGCCGGACGATTGGCGCGCGCATTACGAAAACTATTCTTCGCGGGGATGTTATCTATGACATCGAGCAGGGATTCCCGGTAGCGCCAAAAGGTCAATTTATCCTTAAACATCAACAATAATGTGATGCGAATTAATGCCCGTCATGCTGGCGGGCATTCTCTATTTTAAGGTATGAATATGCTTCCTGTTATTAACCGCGAAAGTTTGCTATCTGGCTTTCAGTGGTTTTTCTTTATTTTTTGCAATACGGTCGTGGTCCCCCCAACGCTGGTTTCTGCTTTTCATCTCCCTACGAGCAATCTGTTAATGCTCACGCAGTACGCTTTTATCACGACATCGCTGGCCTGCCTTGCGCAGGTCATTTGTGGCCATCGTCGCGCCATTATGGAAGGCCCGACCGGTTTATGGTGGGGCACCATTTTGACAATTACCCTGGCGGAGGCGTCACGCGGGACACCGCTCAATGATATCGCCACCAGTCTGAGCGTCGGGATTGTCATTTCCGCTGTGCTGACGATGATTATCGGCTTTAGCGGCTTAGGACACCGGTTGGCCCGGCTATTTACCCCAACGGTGATGGTCTTTTTTATGCTGCTGTTGGGCGCTCAGCTCACCACTATCTTTTTTAAGGGCATGTTGGGATTGCCTTTTGGCATTGCTGACACCAGCGTCAAAATTCAACTGGCGCCTTTTAGCCTGGCGGTTGGCGTGATGTGCTTCATCCTTGCGATGATCATTTTTTTACCGCAGCGGATCTCCCGTTATGCCCTGCTGGTGGGGGCGGTAGTGGGATGGGGACTCTGGCGATTGTGCTTTCCATCAACGTCTTTGCCGTCTGGTGAATTAAGCTGGCAGTGGTTCCCGTTAGGCAGTCATGGCAGGCTGTTACCCGGTATTATCCTGACGGCGGTTATCACCGGTCTGGTGAATATCAGTAATACCTATGGCGCGGTGCGCGGCACGGACGTCTTTTATGCGCATCAAGGCTCCAGCAGCTCGCGTTATCGTCGTAGCTTTATCATTTCCGGTTTTATGACGCTGGTGACAGTGCCTTTTGCCGTGATTCCATTTTCACCTTTTGTCTCCTCTATCGGGCTGTTAACTCAAACTGGCGACAGCTCGCGAAAATCATTTATTTGCGGCAGCGTATTATGTTTTTTGGTGGCGATAGTAACGCCGCTAACCCGCTTATTCTGCGCCATTCCACTGGCGATCAGCAGTGCCGTTATGCTGGTCTCTTATCTGCCGTTGCTCTATTCCGGTCTGGTTTTCAGCCAGCAAATCACCTTTACCGCACGAAATATTTATCGGCTGGCACTCCCGCTGTTTGTGGGCATTTTTTTGATGGGGCTGCCACCGGTTTATTTACAAGATCTTCCACTGACTATTCGGCCATTACTGAGCAATGGCTTATTGGTGGGGATTTTACTGGCAGTGCTTATGGAAAACCTCATTCCATGGGAACGCATTAAATAACAGGATGAAAAGGATTAATGATGAAAATTGTAATTGCGCCAGATTCGTTTAAAGAGAGCTTAAGCGCCGAACAATGCTGCCAGGCAATTAAAGCTGGATTTTCAAGCATATTCCCGGATGCAGAATATATTTGTTTGCCTATTGCGGATGGCGGGGAGGGGACCGTGGATGCCATGGTGGCGGCGACTGGTGGAAAAGTGGTCTCGCTGGCGGTCTGTGGGCCGATGGGGGAAAAGGTCATGGGATTTTATGGCCTGACCGGTGATGGAAAGACCGCCATTATTGAAATGGCTGCGGCGAGTGGACTGATGCTCGTCGAACCGCAGGCGCGTAATCCGCTGCTGGCGTCAAGTTACGGTACTGGCGAACTGATTCGGCATGCGCTGGATGCCGGTATTCGTCATATTATCCTCGGTATCGGCGGGAGTGCGACAGTTGATGGCGGCATGGGGATGGCTCAGGCGCTGGGCGTGCGGTTTCTTGACGCGCAAGGGGCATCATTGAGGGCGGGAGGCGGTAGCTTGTCTCGCCTCGCGAGCATTGACCTGCAACAGTGCGATCCGCGGCTGACAGCATGTCGGATCGAAGTCGCTTGTGATGTGGACAACCCATTGGTTGGCCCGCGCGGCGCGGCAAGGGTATTTGGTCCGCAGAAGGGGGCGACGCCGGAAATGGTTGAGAAACTGGAAGAAGGGTTACTCAACTACGCGCATGTGCTGCAAGAGTTGACCGGTGAAGATGTATCTCAGGATGCGGGCGGTGGCGCGGCGGGCGGAATGGGCATCGCCGCGGCTATCTTTCTGCAGGCCATCATGAAACCAGGGATTGAAATTGTGCTGCAGGCTGTTCAACTGGAGCAGTCCATCAAAGATGCATCGCTGGTCATCACCGGCGAGGGACGTATTGATTCGCAAACTGTCGGGGGAAAAGCGCCAATCGGTGTTGCTTCTGTTGCTATGCAGCATCATGTTCCGGTTATCGGTATCGCCGGAGTGCTGGGGGAAGGCGTGGAGGTGGTTCACGATCATGGTATTGATGCGGTGTTCAGTATTTTGCCGCGACTTGCGCCATTGGCGGAAGTGCTGGCGAGCGGTGAAACCAACCTTTATTACTGCGCGCGTAATATTGCTTGCGCGATGAAGCTCGGTCAGGCGATGAATCTGCGTTAAGCATAAAAAAAGCCACGGTGTTAACCGTGGCAAAACCCAACATAGCTAAATAAAAAATTATCAGGCGGGCTGTTCGCCGTTAAATCTCTACATCCCGGTTGCAATCTTTGGAATAGATATAGCTGAATGCTTCACCACGCCCCACGCCGTAACCCGCCTGCAGGGAGTACGCGCCCATAAAGATGTAGTCGCCTTTTTTCACCGGGACCCATTGGTTATCGAGGTTATAAAGGCCCTGGCCTGAGAGAATATAAGCCCCATGTTCCTGTACATGCGTTTCGATATAACCATGGCTGGCGCCGGGTTCGAATGACAGAATATGCATATTCATATCGAAGCCTAATTCTTTAGGCAGGAAATCCAGCAGGATTACGTCATCCATGCCTTCATAATGAATACGTTCTAACTGGTTGGCATTACCGGAGACCAGCCATGGCGAATGGCCGGCCACCGGCGTATAACGCCGTTTGTATAAAAACAGTTGGCTGTCTTCTGTCTGGGCATTATTAAAGGTGAGCAGTTCACCTGGCGGGCAATACAGATATCCGCCCTGAGTCAAAGCAAATGTTTTACCTTCCGCTTTTGCCTCAATTTTGCCGGAAATAACATACACGAACGTTTCAATACCTTCGCCGCCAAAACCGCTGTGGTGGCCGCCGTTCTGGTGTAGGGTCACCAGATAGTCAACAAATGACGCGCCCAGTTTTGGCGTTGAGAGGATGGTGACGTCACAGTTTTCAAAACCCGGAATGATATTTTTAACCAGTCCGTCCGGGGTTAACAGGGCGAAGTTACCGTGTTTTACAATTGCGCGATTAGCCAGTAAATCATCGCGATAACCCGTGACGTTATTCAGATATCCCATGAATGGCTCCTTATTTCTGCCAGGCAAGTTGATGAAGCATTAATGCCAGAGTTTTGACCCCTTCGGCAAGGTCGTTAATGTTTGTGCGTTCAGCGGGGTTGTGGCTGATACCGTTAATGCTGGGAATGAAAATCATGCAGGTCGGTACACGAGGGGCAAAAATCTGCGCATCATGGCCCGCGCCACTGTGCATGACACGGTAGTTCAGTTGTTCCTTTTCACACAGTTCGGTAAGGGTGGAGACCAGTTTACTGTCCATCGGGACTGGCGTTTCATCCATCCACAAATCGATATCAATACCGATATCCATTTCATCACAGATGGCGCGCATGTCGTTTTCCAGTTGCTGAGTAAAATCACGCAGTACGTCGGCATCGGTATGACGGCAATCGATCGTGAAGGTCGTTTTTCCAGGCACCACGTTGACGGTGTTTGGCTGTGGCTCTACTTTACCAAAGGTCAGTACCAGAGGATCGCCATGCTTTTTGGCTTTCTCGATAGACTGGCTGCAGATGCGACTGAAAGCGTAAACGGTATCGCGACGGTAGCTCAGCGGCGTTGTACCCGCATGGTTGGATTCGCCGTTCAGCGTTACCGTATAGCGACGTTGGCCGACAATCGCGCTGACGACGCCTATCGACTGACCATTACTTTCAAGCACGCAACCTTGTTCGATGTGTAATTCAACGAAGGCTTTGATGTCATTACGAGCATGAAGCGGCTCTGCGGGGAGGGTAAAGCCGCAGGCGTTCATTGCGTCAACAAAACGGGTGCCTTTCGCGTCCTGGATGTTACGGACGTCATCAGGATTTGCCAGTCCAAAAATGTTTTTGCTGCCCCAGAAGACATACGGGAAACGGCTGCCTTCCTCTTCCGCCATGGAAACGACTTCGACCGTTTTCAGCGGGGCACCATAGGTGCTCTTGAGCCAGTCAACCGCGAGCCATGCCGCCAGCGCGCCAAACTGGCCGTCAAGATTGCCGCCGTTGACGACGGTATCAATATGCGAGCCGCTTAAAATGACCTGTTCCGGCGATTCACTCCCGAGCAGACGACCGTATAAGTTGCCCACTTCATCAAAGCGCGTTTCCAGGCCACTGGCGTCCATACGCTTTTTGAATTGCTGTTGTGTTTCAAGCCATTCTGGCGAATACAGCAAGCGCGTCATCCCACCGGTAGGATCCGCGCCAAAGGAAGAGAGCCAGGGAAGGGTTTCTTCAATTGCGTGACGAAAATGGTTGATCATATGAAATTCCTGTTTCAATAATTATTGTGCAAAGGGATTCTTTGTTTCGTATGACTTGAGATAGAGGGCATCGGAAATCAGGTATTGATAAATATCGTCAACAATGTCGATACCATGGACCGCGGCATTGCGTTGATTAATATCTTGATCCTGTCCGGGGTAATAAACTTGTTTAAAGCCGGGGGCCGGAGTAATGTTATTTAACTCTTGCATGGTCTGGCTGAGGTGCTGGCGGAATAATTGGCTGGAGGAGAAAAAGTCGGGATTAATAACCAAATGCAGTTGGCCTAAATTCCGACCGGCATGTAAATCCTCATACATTGAACTGACCTGACGACCAAACGGTAATCCCAATAAAATGCCGGATAACACATCGATCATCATCATCAGGCCATAGCCTTTAGGCCCGGCCGCAGGTAGCAACGCATTGACAGCAAAGGGATCGGAAGTTGGCGCGCCGTTTTTATCGACTGCCCAGGTATTAGGAATCGGCTCGTTGCGGGAGCGGGCATCCAGAACTTTTCCCCATGCCTGCACCGTTGTCGCCATATCAAACGTCATGATGTCGTCGCCTTCTCCTGGCGCAGCGAAGGCTAACGGATTGGTACCGTAGTAAATATCTGCGCCGCCGAACGGTACCACCATCGGGTCGGACTGGCACACGGAGAGGCCGATCAGACCAGCGCGAGCGGCTTGCTGCACAAAGTAAGAAATGGCACCGCTGTGCCCCATTCGGCTAATGCCAACGACGGCGACACCATTTTTTTTAGCAATTTTAATGGCATGCTCCATACCCATCTTTGCTGCGACTTGCCCGGCGGCATTATCGGCATGCAAAATCGCTGTACAGGGACCGGTTTCTTCAAAACGAAATGTGGGTTCGCGGTTAGTGCCGCCTTTTGAAATGCGCTCAGCATAGTATTCAACGCGTACGGCGCCATGAGAGTGAATGCCTCTGGCATCGGCGTAAACCAATACCTCAGCAACTGTTGTGGCGTGCTCACGTTTTAGTCCGGCCTTGCAAAGCTTATTCTCGATAAGCTGGTGGAGTGTTTCCCGACTGATTTTCATCTGTCTTCCTTTTTAACGACGGTGTGAAGCATGACTGCCGTTAACATACCGGGAATAAAAATTGATTATGTGATCCAGACACACAAAAAAATATAGTTAGAATTTATTTGATAATCAGTATGGATTTGCCCTTTCTTTTTAAATAAATAATGGCGTTAGAAAATAATGTTTAATCTTCTGGTGGTTATTAAATTTATTTTGTTAATAATTCCAGTGTGATGCCAGTCACTCTATTTGTGATCCCAGATATATACCTTGAGCTACACATTAACACTACTCGTGCAATTGCCATGGGTGCAATTATTAAGGGGTTGTTATGATCCACGCCTTTATTAAAAAAGGGTGTTTTCAGGACTCTGTCAGTTTAATGATTATTTCACGCAAGCTGAGTGAGTCCGAAAATGTAGACGATGTATCGGTCATGATGGGAACGCCAGCGAATAAATCATTGCTGGAAACGACCGGGTTTTGGCATGACGATTTTAATAATGCGACGCCAAACGATATTTGCGTGGCGATTCGTACTGAAACGGCTGATGAAAGTATTACACAGGCCATTCTGCAACAACTGGATGAGTCGTTGCAGCAGCTGGCGCAGGCCACCGGCGGTAGCCAAACGCTCCTGCAGGTCAGACGCTGGGAAAGCGCGTGCCAGAAACTGCCTGAGGCGAATATGACGCTCATTTCGGTTGCCGGTGAATACGCGGCGGAACTGGCGAACCAGGCCTTGGATCGCAACCTGAACGTCATGATGTTCTCCGATAACGTTACCCTGGAAGATGAAATCGCTCTGAAGCGCCGTGCGCAGGATAAAGGTCTACTGGTGATGGGACCTGACTGCGGAACTGCCATGATTGCGGGTACGCCGCTGGCTTTTGCCAACGTGATGCCGGAAGGCAATATCGGTGTGCTGGGCGCCTCCGGGACAGGGATTCAGGAGCTCTGTTCACAGATAGCGCTGGCCGGGGAAGGCATCACCCACGCCATCGGTCTGGGTGGGCGCGACCTGAGCGCCGAGGTGGGGGGGATTAGCGCGCTTACCGCGCTGGAGATGCTTGGCGCAGACGACAAAAGCCAGGTGTTGGCTTTTGTGTCGAAACCGCCGGCGGAGGCTGTTCGCCAGCATATCGTGAACGCGATGAAGGCCACCGGCAAACCCGTGGTAGCTCTGTTTTTAGGTTACACCTCCGCGGTCGCTCGCGATGAAAATGTCTGGTTTGCCGCGACGCTGGACGATGCGGCCCGTCTGGCCTGTTTACTGGCGAGAGTCGCGGCGCGACGCAGCTCGCTTTCAACCACAG
>NZ_JAHLQZ010000179.1:0-8276 GCF_018919505.1 Citrobacter sp. S55_ASV_140 | reverse complement strand
GCCAGTAATCAACGGCAACAGCGCAATCATCGCGTCTTTAATCAGCAGGATGATTTGGCTGAGGATCAGATTGGGGTCATTGACCATACTGTGGTCAAACCGTAGTCCAGCCGACAGCATGCCAGCCAGTCTGCGGGCCAGCGACTCTCCACCAATCCAGATAATGCACACTCCCACCAGCAAAATAAGCAGTGAAGTCAGCTCCTTGGATCGGGGGATCTGCCCTTCCTCCCGGGCTTTTTCAAGTCGGTGGGGTGTGGGGGCTTCTGTTTTGTCGTCGTCGCTTTCTTCTGCCACAGTACGTGCTCGCTGCCCATTACGTCTGACTTATCATGCCAGCATGGTCCGTAAGCAATGGCGAGAAAAAACCGCGCAATCATGCTCTTTTCGGGGTTTACCCGGCGGATAGATCCTGCGCAATATCGTCTCATCGTCGGCTAAAATCGCTTTCACAGCATAATATTTATTAATTTCTGAATTAAGAAACATTAAAAAAAGACGAACATAACTCTGTTAACAGAACAAAATCGAATAAAAAAATAGCAATTCCGCCTAAGTTTTAGAAGAAAGCAATATAAGAAATGCTTAACATAATCACATTATATATCATTCCCTTCAGACTCAATAATAAAATAAAAAATCATAAGCTTTAATTATAACCCACTTAACCCCACCCTACTCCACAACGATTAAACCTCATGTATACTGGCGGCCGAATAATATTACCGTTGAGCTACACCCATATTTTTATGGAATAAAATATTAACACTTACAGGGATTATCAAATCATGAAGATGAAGAAAAGCGCTGTATTTTTTGCTCTGCTGTCAGCATATTCACTTAATGTATTAGCCGCAGAAATGAATGCAGGGACGATTCATTTTACCGGAGAAATTATTGAACCAAGTTGTGTCATTGATGGAGATAATGGTACGGACAGCACTATACCGCTGGGTACGTGGCCGACATCATTATTTACCACTGTAGGTACAGAAACAGATCTGGTTGATGTCGATATAAAACTGACTGACTGTCCGGTGACGACTGAAGGTCTGACTTCCGTGCAGTTAACCTTTAATGGCCCTACCGCATTAACCAAGTCCAATACGCTTCTTGACGTCAGTCAGATCACGACCGCAGGAGAGACGGCAGCTACCGGAGTGGGTATTGCACTTAGCCCGATCAACTCACCAACAACATTGTTGGCCTTCGATGGTTCAGAGGGGCAAGTTTATATTCCGCTATCAACAGAGTCCACCGATACCATTCAGGCTCACCTTCAGGCTCGCTATAAATCGTTCGCAAAAGAAGTCACCGCTGGCCCGGCTGATGCGGACATGACAATTAATATTTTATATCGCTAACACTTTCTATTTTTACGCCTGGAATACTTCCAGGCGCTTAATACCATCGATAATATTTAACCTATTACGGGTCCATTTTATGCGCATCCTTATTATGGTGGCATTATTCCCTCCTCTCTTTTACTCGTGTTTTTGTCCGGCGAGTGGAATTCAGGTTGGCCGCACACGGATTATTTTTGACGCTAACAAAAAAGAGGTCGCGCTGGCGCTGACTAATACTGACACGCAACTGCCATGGTTAATTCAGTCGTGGACCGATACGGGGGATGAGAAGACGCGCGGACCTTTTATCGTTACCCCGCCGCTTTTTCGCCTCAATGCGCAAAAGGAGCAGAGCCTGCGTATCACCTGGAACGGCACGCCACTGCCAGAGAATAAAGAATCGCTGTTTTATATGAACGTGCGCACTATTCCGGCTACCGCCAAAGAAAATGAAAGTAAAAATATTCTTCGGCTAATCTATAAAACCCGTCTCAAACTGCTCTGGCGCCCTAAAAATATTACGGGTTCACCGGCACAAAGCTGCGAGAAGTTACAGTTTGTGCGTTCAGGTAACCAGTTACAGATAACGAATAATAACGCCTTCTATACGGTTTTCGATAGCTTACACTTGGGCGCAGTTTCACTTCCGAAGGCGGATATGGTGGCACCTTTCAGTACCGCCACTTTCCCGCTGCCCGTGCAAGCTAACGGTGATCAGGTTACCTGGCACTGCATTACCGACTACGGAAATGCCTCGCAACAATACTCGGCCCCGTTGAGCAAGGGGGGTTAATGTTGCGACGTTCTACGTTTGCTCCTTCGAGGCTGTCGCTGCTAATCCGCGGTCTTCTCAGCATTGCATTTGTCGTTTCAGGCCATGCTTTCGCACGGGAATATTCCTTTTCCTCTTCATCACTGGAGGGCAACGAACTCTCGCAACAGGATATCGATTTGTCGCTTTTCTCCCGCGAAAATGCGCAACTGCCCGGTACCTGGCCTTCGCGGCTACAGCTCAATAAGACGTTGCTGGGTGAAGAACCGGTTACCTATACAAGTGCCACGGATGGTACGCTTCAGGCACAGTTCACGCCGGAAATGCTGCGCCACTGGGGCGTTAAAATTGAGAACTATCCAGCACTTGCGGATGCACCAGCGAATGTACCTCTCCCACACCCTCTGGGGTATTACATCCCGCAAGCCTCATCATCGCTCGACTTTTCCACGATGACGCTCAATATCAGCATGCCGCAGGCCGCCATTGCGAATCCGGCCAGGGATGGTATTGACCCGTCACTGTGGGATGACGGCGTACCGGTTCTGTTTACGGATTACAGTTATTCAGGTTCACAGACCCGTGACGGTAACCATAATACCTCTGACAGCCAGTACCTCAATCTGCGTAGTGGTCTTAACCTGGGCGGGTGGCGGGTACGCAACTATTCTACCTGGAGCAAATCTGAAAGCATCAATGCCTGGGATGCCATTAATACCTATCTGCAGCATGATATTGATGTGCTACGCAGCCAGTTTACCGCGGGTGAAAACAGCACCCGTGGCGATGTCTTCGACAGTATTCAGTACACAGGTGTAAATCTGGCCTCCGATGACGAAATGTTACCGTTCAGCCAGCGCGGCTACGCGCCCGTTGTACGCGGGATCGCCAGTTCAAATGCGGAAGTCTCCATCCGGCAAAATGGCTATTTGATCTACCAGCAAAACGTTGCCCCGGGGGCTTTTGAGATTTCCGATCTCTACTCGACAACCAACAGCGGCGATCTGGATATCACGGTAAAAGAAGCCGACGGAACGGAGCATCATTTTACCCAACCCTACTCCAGCACCGCCGTGATGTTACGTCCCGGCAGGATAAAATACGAAGTCACCGCGGCCCGTTACCGGGCGGCCAGCAGCAGCGACGAGAAAGAACCCGAATTCGCCCAGGCCAGTTTTATCTACGGTTTGAACAATGCCGCAACGCTGTTCGGCGGAGTCACCTCTTCTGGTGATTATCAGGCTGCGAACGCCGGGATCGGTATAGCACTGGGCGAGTTGGGCGCCCTTTCGGCTGACGTCACGGCAGCCAGAGCCACGCTGGATAATGACCAAACAAGTTCCGGGCAGTCGTATCGCCTGCTTTACTCGGGCAAGATCGAGCGTACCGCCACCAACTTCACGCTCGCCAGCTATCGCTATTCTACGCAGGGCTATTACAGCTTCAGTGATGCCAATAAGAAATACAGCGGTAATGAAGATGACCTGATGTTCAGCTATAACAAACGCAACCGAATTCAGGCCAGCATCAGCCAAACATTGCTGGGCAGCAGCATCTACCTGAACGGTTATCAGCAGGACTACTGGGGAACCTCAGAAACTGAACGCAGCCTGTCTGCCGGAGTAAATACGACAATAAATGGGATTAGCTATCATCTGACTTATACCTACAGTAAAACCAGCGATCGACAAGACGATCAGATGATCGCCTTTGGACTCAGCGTGCCTCTCAGCCGCTGGTTGCCCAAAGCATGGTCGACCTATAACGTCAGCAGCAGCAAACATGGCTATACCCGCCATAATATCGGGTTGAACGGCACGCTACTTGACGATCAGCGTCTGAGCTATTCCCTGCAGCAAAGCCACAGCAATCACGACGGCGAAGATACCAGCAGTCTGTACAGCAGCTACCGCTCGCAATACGCCAGTTTGAACGCCGGCTATTACACTTCATCGGACCGCTCGCAACAGTTGAATCTGGGTGCCAGCGGCGCGATTGTCGCCCATCCTCACGGCATCACCTTTTCTCAACCATTGGGCGATCAGTTTGCCATAGTCTCTGCTCAAGGGGCAAAAGGCATCCGCTTTCAGAATCAGCGCGGTGTCCGCACCGACTGGCAGGGTAATGCTGTCATCCCCTCCCTGACGCCGTATCAGAAAAACAGCATCCGAATTGATACCACCAGTCTGCCGGATGATGTTGATACCGATGCAACTGCCACCACCGTCATTCCAAGCCGTAGCGCAGCGGTGGCGGCAAACTTTGTCGCGCACATCGGTTATCGGGCGCTTCTCCATCTCACCAATGCCAGGGGACAAGTGATTCCTTTCGGTGCAATGGTCTCCGTCGATAATGCCTCAATTCTCGGCATCGTTGATGATACCGGCACCGTCTACCTCGCAGGGGTTCCGGCGACCTTTCCGATAACCATTCAATGGGGTAAGGCTCGTGAACAACAATGCCATGCCAGCGTGGTCCTCCCTGAGCCCGAACACGCTGCGAATCTCGCAGGGATTCTCTCTACTCAGGCCATTTGCAAACAGGAATAATATATGCGCCACATTTTTGCGGTCGTATTGACCTCGGTTCTCTTTATATTGCCAGCCTCAGTCCAGGCTGCGATAACGCTATTATCAAATTGCTTTGGAGCATCTGCTGACTATTCAGTGTCATATGAGCATGAACTCAGCAGCACAGAAAACAATACAAATTATTCATACTTAACGGGAAGCTACATGCCAGGTACCGGGACTGAGATCGAAGCCAATTGCACATGTCCCGCCAATACCACATCAGCATCGATGATTTATGAATACAACTTCGCCGGTAGTCCGCTGACGGCAGGCGTCAGTGGATACGGAGTCTTAACAGAGAACCTGGATATCAAGGTTTCGGGATTTAACGACGCTATCGACAATCCCGATGGCATGGGGTTAAGTGAGATCAAAATCACCGAGTACCCGACCCCAATCGGCAATATGGGCAGTCAAAAGGCAGACCAAAAACTGTCGGAAGGGACGGCAGATGTCTGTAACAACGAAACGCGACCGACCGGTGGCGCAACGGTCAAACGAAAGTTCAAGCTCAGCGTGATTCGCTTTTATCTGTACATTAAAAAACCGATATTGGGTGAAGAGATCATCGACCCCACGCTGGTTGTGCAAAGCTATGCCTGTCTGTATACAGGAAATGGTTCATGCCGCAACACCGATGCTCAACTGGTGTCCAATATCTGGCTGAGCGGTAAGCTTACCGCCCCTCTCAGTTGTACGATTAATGCTGGAAGCACCATTGAGGTTGATATGGGGAGTATTATCAGCAGTCAGTTTGTTAACCAGGGTCAACCGCCAAAAGGCTATACGCTGAAAGATGTCGATATCGCCTACCATTGTGACGGCCCCGCCATCAGCAACAGCGACAAGATTAAGCTGACGTTGACCGCCGATCAGGGCGTGGTAGAGGGTAGTCAGTCCTACATCGCCAAACTGATTGGCAGAAACGATCTCGGTATCAGAATGTTTGATGCAAATAATCAGAACGTAGTACTGGATGGTTCTGTGGACTTTCCGGTTACGCTGGATGAACAGGGAAATGGCATAATTAACATGACGGCCGCGCCGGTCTCTACCACCGCCAGCCGCCCGGAACCAGGAAGCTTTGAAGGCAACATGACCGTTAAAATGGATTTACGCTGAGAACTTTCCCCTCAGACCTACTCTGCGGCCTGAGGGGACTCGCGCAACAATCAGAACCCGAGACTATCCAGCAGGTCGTCAACCTGATCCTGACTTGCCACCACGCCGGCTTTTGAGGTGTCAACCTGTGGGCCGTTCAGCAAGCTTTCGTTTTCACGTTTTGGACGAGCGCCCTGCTCCGGAATGTTTTCCAGCAGAACCATCAGCAGCTGACGTTCAATCTCCTGGATAACATCCATCATACGCTTGATGACCTGACCGGTGAGGTCCTGGAAATCCTGCGCCATCATGATGTCCAGCAACTGGGCATTGGTGAAGCTGGTATGTCCGGGCACGTCACCAAGAAACTGACGGGTGTCGGTGACCAGCTCCCGGGCGTCAGACAGCTCGATCGGATTTTCGAACCATTCATCCCAGCGTTTTGTCAGCTCTTTGGCCCCTTTTTCCATCGCGTCCTGGTGCGGTTGCGAAGCTTCCACGCTGTTCAGCGCGCGCTCTGCCGCCTGTGCAGTCATTTGCACAACGTAATCGAGACGATCGCGGGCATCGGGAATCGCTTCCGCCGCTTCGGCAATAGCCTGATCCAGCCCCAGTTCGCGCAGGCTGTCGCGCAGCATTCGGGTCAAACTGCCGATGCGCGCGATGATGTCCCCTGCTGAGTGTTCGTCAGCAGGTTTAATTTGTGGTTGCATCATCATTATCACACCCTCACATGCCCAGTTTCTCAAAGATCTTATTGAGTTTTTCTTCCAGCGTCGCCGCCGTAAACGGTTTAACGACATAACCACTGGCGCCTGCCTGTGCTGCCGCAATAATGTTTTCTTTCTTCGCTTCTGCCGTGACCATCAGCACTGGCAGGGAAGACATTCCGCCATCTGCACGAATGGTTTTCAGCAGTTCCAGGCCGTCCATATTCGGCATGTTCCAGTCGGAAATGACAAAACCGAATCCCCCAGTCTGCAGCTTATTCAGCGCATCCACGCCGTCTTCCGCCTCTTCAACATTGTTGAACCCCAGCTCTTTGAGCAGGTTACGCACGATGCGACGCATGGTGGAAAAGTCATCCACAACCAAAAACTTAAGCTCTTTATCCGCCATAAAAAATAGACTCCTGATTCAAATACGTATTGCCTGTCCGGCACTGATTTTCGCCAGCATTTGCTGGCTTACCTGGCTAAGATCGACCACTTCGCTTACGCCACCCATATTGATGGCCTCGCGCGGCATGCCGAACACCACACAACTTGCTTCATTTTGCGCAATGGTCCAGGCGCCAGCCTGGTTCATCGCTAACATTCCGGCGGCGCCGTCGTTGCCCATGCCGGTCAGGATCACTCCCACCGCATTACGCCCCGCATGTTTTGCCACCGAATGGAACAGCACATCCACTGAAGGCCGGTGCCGGTTAACCGGCGGGCCGTCATGAATTTTTATTTGGTAGTTCGCGCCGCTACGCGCCAGCTCCATATGTTTGTCACCGGGCGCAATATACGCATGCCCCGGGAGAACGCGTTCCCCGTCTTCGGCTTCTTTCACCGTGATCTGACACAGTTTGTTCAGACGTTCGGCGAACGAGCGGGTAAATCCTGGCGGCATATGCTGGGTGATAAGAATACCTGGACTTGAAAGCGGCAATGGCTGGAGTACATGGCGAATTGCCTCTGTTCCTCCGGTTGAGGCGCCAATCACCAGCAATTTTTCCGAACTGAGTAATGGCCCTGCTTTCAAGGTCGTTGGTGCTGCCATGGGTTTATGAGCCGCCAGTTTTGCCCGCGACGCAGTGCGGATCTTCTCCGCGATCATTTCGCTGTAGGCCAGCATCCCTTCACGGATCCCCAACTGCGGTTTAGTGACAAAATCAATCGCCCCCAACTCCAGCGCCCGCAACGTGACCTCTGAACCTTTACCGGTCAGAGAAGAGACCATGACGACCGGCATCGGACGCAGACGCATCAACTTCTCAAGAAAGTCGAGACCGTCCATGCGCGGCATTTCCACATCCAGTGTCAGTACGTCGGGATTGTATTTTTTGATTAAATCCCGGGCGACCAACGGATCTGGCGCCGTCGCCACCATTTCCATATCACTGTGGCTGTTAATAATTTCGGTCATGATTTGACGCATCAATGCAGAATCATCAACCGACAACACCCTGATTTTACTCATGCTTTATCCTTACCTGGCGCATGCGCATACACGGTCTGTCCACGCAGGCTAAACTCGCGCACGAGGTTGCTAAAGTTTTCTGAATGACCTGCGAACAGCAGCCCATCTGGTTTAAGAAGTGGAACAAAACGGTGCAATATGTCCTGTTGCGTCGTTTTATCGAAGTAGATCATTACGTTACGGCAAAATATGGCATCGAAGGGCCCAGGCACGTTGTACTGCTTATCCAGTAAATTCACGCTGGAAAATTCAACATGCCCCGCCAGTTCCTGCCGGACGCGTACCAGCCCTTCATGC
>NZ_JAHLQZ010000178.1:0-8377 GCF_018919505.1 Citrobacter sp. S55_ASV_140 | reverse complement strand
GTCCGGGCTTGAGCATATCGGTCCAGCGTTCAAAGTCCTCCAGCTCCTGCTTAGGACGCTGAGTAAACAAGTTGTAGGCGATGCGCACCGTCATCTGCTTGTTGGCGTGCAACTGCTCAATGATCTCGTAATCTTCCGGGTAGTTCTGAAAGCCGCCGCCCGCATCAATGGCGCTGGTCAGTCCCAGACGGTTCAGCTCGCGCATAAACTGGCGGGTCGAATTGACCTGCATTTCCAGCGGCAGCTTTGGCCCTTTCGCCAGCGTCGAATAAAGGATCATGGCGTTGGGTTTGGCGATCAGCATTCCGGTCGGGTTGCCGTTGCTATCACGCACAATCTCACCGCCTGCCGGATCCGGCGTCGCTTTGGTGTAGCCCACGGCTTTCAGCGCCGCGCGATTCAGCAACGCTCTGTCGTACAGATGCAGAACAAATACCGGGGTATCTGGCGCGGCTTCATTCAGTTCTTCCAGAGTCGGCATGCGCCGTTCGGCAAACTGGAATTCGCTCCAGCCGCCTACCACGCGCACCCATTGCGGCGACGGCGTTCTGTCAGCCTGCTCTTTGAGCATGCGTAGTGCATCCGCCAGCGACGGTACGCCTTCCCAACGCAGTTCAAGGTTGTAATTCAGACCACCGCGAATCAGGTGCAGGTGTGAATCATTTAAGCCGGGGATCACCGTATGTCCTTGCAGATCGACAATCTGCGTTCCTTCGGCGGCAAAGCTCATGATCCGGTCGTGGTTACCGGTCGCCAGGATCTTCCCGTTGGCGATCGCGACCGCCTCGACCTGTGGGCTTTGTCTGTCGAGAGTATGAATTTTTCCGTGAGTCAGAATCAGTGTGGCAGTTTGCGACATAACAATCTCCTGAGAAACCGGTCAGGCTTTTTTCAGCCATCCGGCAAACAGACGGGTTACGATGGGCATCCAGAACCAGACCACCAGCGCAACCACACACGCATCATTGATAAGATGCAGGAGTAACGAGCCCTTCATTGCAGGCAGCACAATGCCGGTCAACCACGGCACCAGGTTAGTGCTGGGAAAAATCACCAGCAGAGTTATCAGGAACTGTTTCCAGCGCCTGGGCTGGCGTACATGGGGCGCGGGCGGCGTAAACCAGAACGCCGCTTCGGTACGAATTTCGGTTTTGTCACCTTCTGCCAGCAGCGGAGCTATCTCTTCCACCAGCACACGGCGCGTATCGGACTGGGTCCAGTTGTACAGATGCTCCAGCGTGTCGAAGCGGATAATAATGTTCCACAGATTCTCGCCCTCCGCAGGGCGAATCACATTCGCCCCGAGATGACCGGGAAACTCGGCCGCCACCGGCATGATTTTCCCCAGCCACTGCTCATACCGCTGCGCCTGCTCAGGCTGCAGGGTATGGGTAATCACCAACGTCACATGTTTGTTCTGCGCCATGAAGGGTTCCTTGTTGAGAGGAAACAGACCGCTTAGGCCAGGAAAGCAATACACAAAATCATTCATGGTGCATCGAGGCGGCAAGGTTGTGGATCCCCGGGAGCTTACATCAGTAAGTGACCGGGGTACGCAAGCGAAGCCAACAAAGATGCAGCATGAAGGATGAAGTGTATTTAGGCTTTACGTTCCGGCGCGCCATGCACCATGGTATAGGCGTAATCCACGCCCATACCGTAGGCGCCGCTATGCTCGCGCACCAAATCCATTACGGCGTCGTAGGTTTCTTTGCGGGACCAGTCACGCTGGTACTCAAGAAGAACTTGTTGCCAGGTTACGGGGACTGCGCCCGCCTGCACCATCCGGTCAATAGAACGCTCGTGGGCATCCACAGACGTGCCGCCGGACGTGTCGGTCACCACATACACTTCATAACCCGCTTCCAGCGCCATCAGCGCCGGGAAGGTCAGGCAGACTTCGGTCCACAGCGCGGAGATAATCAATTTTTTGCGCCCGGTCGCTTCCACGGCTTTCACAAACGCCGCATCTTCCCAAGAGTTCATAGACGTGCGTTCAATAGGCTTCACATCGGGGTGAACCGCTAACAATTCCGGCCAGATATAGCCGCTAAAACTTTTTGTTTCCACAGAGGTATAAATCACTGGAACATTAAATATCTTGCCGGCTTTCGCTAATGCCACAGTATTATTTTTCAAAGTCTGGCGATCAATATTTGCCACACCAAATGACATTTGCGGCTGATGATCAATAAAAATCAGCGTAGAGTTTTGAGGGTCAATCAGTTCCCGAATAGACATAACACACCTTCTTAATCAATAAGTTAAAAGGTAACGGTCTGTATCTGCCGTCAGCAGCAGGATCCTGAATCAGAAAGCTTGTTGAGTATAGCGGGAAATTTCTAACGAGTTATTAAAGAAAACTAACCATCCTGTGAAACTATTAATTCTGTGTTGCGATATATCCTAAACAACATCAAAAAAATGCGCATGACTCATCTAATTTATTCACTGGCATTGTTTTTCTTCATTCGGTACAACAGAGGAGTTTATTTTTCAGGATATTTTCTGCTTATGCGCATCAATCTGGATGTTTTGCTAATCCTCGACGCACTCGACAAACAGGGTTCATTTGCCGCAGCAGCCGAATCGCTGTTTAAAACCCCTGCGGCACTCAGCTATATGATTCAGAAGCTGGAAAGCGATTTGAATATTGAGCTGCTTGACCGCTCCGGGCACCGGGCGAAATTTACCGACACCGGGCTGATGATGCTGGAAAAGGGACGTTTGCTGCTGAGTGCGGCCAAAGATCTCGAAAAGCAGGCGGTACAGCTGAGTTCAGGTTGGGAAAAAGAGCTGGCAATCGCGCTGGATGACTCTTTCCCTTTCGCCACGCTGCTGCCCATTATTGATGAATTTCACGCGCTGAATAAGCAAACCCGGCTGAGTTTTACCCACCATACGCTGGCAGGCTCCTGGGAGGAACTGACCCATAATGGCGCAGACATCATTCTGGGAGCGATTAATGAACCGCCAACGTCAGCCGCCTGGTCCTACAAAATGCTCGGCACGCTGGATAATGTATTTGTCGTGGCCCCCGAACATCCGCTGGCCACCGCGCCAGATGGCCTGACAAACGAACAGCTGTGCCTGCATCGGGCCATTGTTATCAGCGACAGCGCCCGCTTTTGCCATCCGCTGCAAACCAATCTGATGGACGAGCAGGCGCAGATTCGCGTCGATGACTTCCACAGTAAGGTGATGTTACTGCGAGCCGGCATGGGCTGCGGATTTCTTCCCCGCCACATTGCCAGCCCGTGGCTTGCCACAGGCGAACTGGTGGAAAAAACGGTCATCTCATTTCGCCAAAAAGATGTGGCCTATATGGCATGGCGTAACAGCCGCGACGGGCTGGCGCAGCGCTGGTGGCGAGAAACGCTGCTGGCGAGCCCGGAGATTACGCGCTTGTATCAATGACCCATCCACACCGAGGCGGAGATCGCCGGCAGCGTCAGGATATCGTCAGCGAGCAGGCCGTTACCCTCTTTGTGCTGCCATTGAGCGACACGCAGTAGTGGCGAGGCTGGCAGGACTACTTCACAGGCCTGACCACGGTTAATCGCCACCAGCACGCGCTGGCGGTTGAGCACCCGCATAAACACGACCACGTTATCTTCGGCGTAAATCACCTGACAACCGCCATGGCGTAACGCCTGGCTTTGATGGCGTAATTTTGCCAGCCGCTGATACAGCTCAAGCAAATGAGTGTCCTGTTTTTCAGGTTGCCACGGGAACGGCTTACGACAGAACGGGTCGTTATTACCGTCCAGACCCACCTCGTCACCGTAATAAATACAAGGCACGCCAGGCCAGGTAAACAGCCATACCACCGCCAACGGTAAACGCGCCACGTCTTTGCCAAGCAAGGATTTAAAACGGGCGGTATCGTGGCTGTCGAGCTGATTGAACATCCGCAGTTGCTGCTGATGCGACAGACCCGCGCGGTAGTTATCCATCCACGCCATACAGGTTTGGGCATCAATAGATTGCGGGTCGTACGAGATATCCGTATTGGCCAGAAATCCCCAGATGGGGAAAGTAAAACCGCGATAGTTCATGGCGGCATCTTCTGCATCCGCCTGCAACCACTGGCGCGCATCACCAAAATGTTCACCCACAACATACGCTTCAGGCTGGGTTTCTTTTGCCGCCTGCGTAATCCCCGTCACATGGTGCAGGTTGTTGCGCGCCCCGCCGCCTTCTCCCAGCATATGCACGACATCAAGACGCCAGCCGTCCATACTCCACGGCGCTTTCAGCCAGTGACGAACGATACTGTCTTCCCCACGATAAATCTCATTGACCAGGCTTTGCGAACAAAAATCCAGCTTGGGTAGGCTGGCATAGCCCAGCCAGTCAAGCGCCACACCGTCGGCAGAGAAATGATACCAGTCACGCCAGGGGGAATGCGGGTTGTAACACGCCCCATCCGTCCCACGGTTATGCCGATCAAACCAGGGGTGTGAATCGCCGCTGTGGTTAAAGACACCGTCCAGAATCAGACGCATGCCCTGCTGTTGCGTGTTGTGACGCAAGCGAAGCAGCGCGTTGTCGCCGCCAAACTGTGGATCAACATGACGGTAATCTTCGGTATCGTATTTATGCACGCTCGGCGCGGTAAATACCGGGTTCAGATACAGCGCCGTCACCCCTAACGTTTTCAGATACGGCAGCTTTTCGCTGATGCCGTCTAAATCGCCGCCATAAAATGTCGATCCTCCGGCCTGAGCGGTCAGCGGTTCATCCCACTCGCGACGCACGATGTCATGCCCGGCTGCGTGGTGGTAATAGACGTTTGGAGCCGGCTCACGCGACTGGCTGCGGGCAAAGCGATCCGGGAAAATCTGATAGAAAATCTGGTCAGCTACCCACTGCGGACCGTTATCCGGTACATCAACAGCAAACTGCTCCAGACGCGCAGGCGGAAAACGGCTGAATCCCTGCGGTGTAAACCACAGCTGACGATCGGGCCACAATAATTTAAAGCTATAGCGCCGACGAGGTTGACCGCTGGCAAGATCGATCGCCGCTCGCCACGCGGTTACGCCCGGCTGCGGCTGGCTGCGCAGCTTGTGCATGGAGAGCGAAATCTCTTCGTTATCGTTTTCTGCGCGTAGCGTCACCCGCTGAGGTGGATTTTCCCCGGCCAGCCACAGCGTAATTGTCAGTTGATCTTTGTTTTGCTTAACAAATGGGGCAACCGGAAGGTGCCAGGCGTTCAACATCACGTATCCCCTTTGATGAAAATGAAGCCACCTTGCCATAGCAAAGAGCAGGATCACTCATCATCTTAACGTTTATTAGGGGAGGAGTTCGGGGGAGGAGAAAATTGCCGGGCGACGCGACGCGTTACCCGGCAAAAAATTACTGTGCTTCAGCCAGTTGACGCTCGCGGCGGCGTTTAAATACCCACCCCACCAGCAGCAAGGCAATCCACGCGAAACCAACATACAGTGAAATGCGGGTATCCGGATGGTAGCCGATAAGCGCGATGATAAAGACGAGGAAAATCAGGCCAACAACGGTGGTTGTTACCCCACCAGGTACTTTAAATTTCAGCGCCTTGACCTCTTCCGGCGGCAGACGGCGGCGGAAGGCAATCTGCGACAGCAGGATCATAATCCACACCCACACCGTGGCGAAGGTCGCCAGTGAGGCGATCACCAGGAAGACGTTTTCCGGCATGATGTAGTTAAGATAAACCGCAAACAGCAGCGCGATAGTCATCACCATCACCGTGACCCATGGCACACCGCGACGCGACGTCTTGGCGAACATTTTTGGCGCGCTGCCCTGCTCCGCCATACCATGCAGCATACGCCCCACGCCGAAGACGTCAGAGTTGATAGCCGACAGCGATGCGGTGAGAACCACAAAGTTGAGGATCCCGGCGGCAAAGGTAATGCCCATATGCTGGAACGTCAGGACGAACGGACTCCCGTCGGTGCCAACCTGGTTCCACGGGTAAATAGACATAATGACGAACAGCGTCCCCACGTAAAATACCAGGATACGCATCGGTACGGAATTGATAGCACGCGGAATAGATTTTTCCGGGTCTTTCGCTTCACCTGCAGTAATACCGATAATCTCTATCCCGCCGTAAGCGAACATCACCATTTGTAGCGACATTACCATGCCGAGCCAGCCGTTGCTAAAGAAGCCGCCGTTACTCCACAGGTTATGGATACCGGTAGGTTGACCGCCGTTGCCAATGCCCCAAATGATGATGCCGAACCCGGCGACAATCATGATGATAATAGTGGCGACTTTAAAGAACGAGAACCAGAACTCCAGCTCGCCAAACACCTTCACGCTCATCAGGTTGATGGCGCAAATAATCAGCACCACGCTGAGTACCCATATCCAGTGCGGGACCGCCGGGAACCAGACCCCCATGTAAATGCCGAAGGCAGTAACGTCGGCAATAGCGACAATCAGGATTTCAAAACAGTAGGTCCAGCCGGTAATGTAACCCGCCAACGGCCCGAGGTTTTCCTGCGCATAGCGCGAGAAAGAGCTGGCTGCAGGATTATGCACAGACATTTCGCCCAGCGCGCGCATGATGATATATGCCGCAGCGCCACCGATAATATAGGCCAGCAACACGCTCGGCCCCGCCATTTTGATCGCGTCGGCAGAGCCGTAAAACAGCCCGGTGCCAATTGCCGAACCTAATGCCATAAAGCGAATGTGCCGGGTGCTCAGCCCACGCTTTAGCTTGTTATTACTTTCCATCGATTCCTAACCTGTTAACACAATAAAAAAACCACGGGGCCATATTAATAGCCCCGTGGTTAAAACTTATTGTCAGTGATTAGTGCGCGCTGGAGGTCACTTGTCGACCCGCGGCGCGATCCCAGATAATTGCCAGGATCACCATCACGACTGTTGGCATCAACCACGCCAGCCCTTGTTCCGCCAGCGGTAAACGCTGGGTCCAGGCCGGTAACACGTCGCCAATTGCAGAAGCTTTAATGCCATCAAGGATACCAAAAATCAGGCTGATAAACATCGCAGGTGCAATGACGCGGGAAGAATTATGCCACCATGAGCGGGTAAAACTTAATACAACCAGTGCGATACATGGCGGATAGATAGCCGTCAGCACCGGAATAGAGATCTGAATCAGATGGCTCAGCCCCAGGTTAGAGACCACCATTGAGAAGCCGCCGAGGATAAATACCAGCGTACGATAAGACAGTGGAACGTACTGGGCAAAGAACTCTGCGCACGCGCAGGTCAGGCCAACCGCAGTCACCAGACAGGCGATGAAAATCAGCGCCGCCAGCAGGAAGCTTCCTGCGCCGCCAAAGGTGTGCTGAACATACGCATGCAGAATCGCCGCGCCGTTAGCTGACTGATCGACCAGAATTGCGCTATCGGAGCCCAGACGGAACAACGCAAGGTACAGCAGCGTTAAGCCCACACCCGCCATCAAACCAGCCCAAACGGTGTAACGGGTCAGCAGACGCGACTCGGTAACGCCACGCGAGCGGGCGGCGTTAACAATAACAATACCAAATACCATCGCGCCCAGCGTATCCATGGTCAGATAACCATTTACGAAACCATTCGAAAATGCTGCGGTTTGATAGGCTTCCATCGCATTGCTGATCGGGCCTGCCGGCCAGACAATCGCGGCGACAGACAGTACCACCAGCGCAAGGATTTTCAGCGGAGCAAGGAAGTTGCCGACGGTATCCAGCAGTTTGCCTGGATACAGCGACACCAAAATAACAATCGCAAAATAGACCACGCTGTAGATGAACAGCGGCAGCGCAGAGTCACCGGTCAGCGGCGCAATCCCGACTTCGAAAGAGACCGTTGCGGTACGCGGCGTCGCGAACAATGGACCAACCGCCAGATAGCAGACGGTAGCCAGCAGTAATCCAGCAACCTTACCGATAGGCGTACTCAGGCTGTCCACACCGCCACCGACTTTCGCCAGCGCGACAACGGTAAGCACCGGAAGACCAACGGCGGTAATCAAAAAGCCAAAAGCCGCAGTCCAGACGTGTTCGCCTGCCTGCAAACCAACCATTGGGGGGAAGATGATGTTACCTGCACCAACGAACAGTGCAAATGTCATAAATCCCAAAGCGATAATATCGCGCGATTTTAACTGATGGGTCATAAAGTCTTACTGCCTGTGGATGTGGTGTTGAAAATAATAAATTTTTGCCTTTCCCTGGGGGACAATACAGCGGCATTTTTGCTCAATTCCAGCGGGAAACACTCCCGACCTGGCGCGGCGAAGAATAGTTTTTCGATTTACCGCGTAAATGCAGTCGGTATGACAGCATCTGGAGCGCAATTTAAACGCTTATAACGTTTTAAAGCAAGGTGGGATCCAAAAACCAGAACAATATAGCGA
>NZ_JAHLQZ010000177.1:0-8415 GCF_018919505.1 Citrobacter sp. S55_ASV_140 | reverse complement strand
GTCAGATACTGTGTCAGTGGGGAAACACGGCATTTAGGCAAGCGAACACTATAATGCCGTGATCTCAATCACATAAACTCCCCCATTCACCCTCATTGCTAACCGCTCACTGACATTTGAGACCGCTTAAGCTGACATACAACCGCTCACTTATTTACCTTACTTTACGCGCGTAATTATCTGGCAAGATCCCTCCAACATAGCAGTCAATTTACCTCCTCAAACACAAGATCAAACCCACGCGGCTTCGGCCAATTATTAATTAGATACCAGGTTTTACTATGGATACGAAAAAGATATTCAAGCACATACCCTGGGTGATTCTCGGAATCATCGGTGCATTCTGCCTCTCGGTAGTGGCATTACGTCGGGGTGAGCACATTAGTGCCCTGTGGATCGTGGTGGCCTCAGTTTCTGTTTATCTGGTGGCCTATCGTTACTACAGTCTGTACATCGCCCAGAAAGTGATGAAACTTGACCCGACGCGCGCTACGCCAGCGGTCATCAACAATGATGGTCTGAACTACGTTCCTACTAACCGTAACGTATTGTTTGGGCACCACTTTGCCGCTATCGCCGGTGCAGGTCCGCTGGTCGGACCGGTACTGGCCGCGCAGATGGGCTACCTGCCCGGTACGCTATGGCTGCTGGCAGGCGTCGTGCTGGCCGGTGCGGTACAGGACTTCATGGTGCTGTTTATCTCTTCCCGCCGTAACGGCGCATCTCTGGGCGAGATGATCAAAGAAGAGATGGGCCCGATCCCGGGAACCATTGCTCTGTTCGGCTGCTTCTTAATCATGATCATCATCCTGGCGGTACTGGCGCTGATCGTGGTGAAAGCGCTGGCGGAAAGCCCGTGGGGTGTCTTCACCGTCTGCTCAACCGTACCGATTGCGCTGTTTATGGGGATCTACATGCGATTCCTGCGCCCAGGCCGTGTGGGCGAAGTGTCGGTAATTGGTATTGTGCTGCTGGTCGCCTCCATCTACTTCGGCGGCGTGATTGCGCACGATCCGTTCTGGGGCCCGGCGCTGACCTTTAAAGACACCACCATCACCTTTACCCTGATCGGTTACGCGTTTATCTCTGCGCTGCTGCCGGTATGGCTGATCCTCGCCCCGCGCGACTATCTGGCGACCTTCCTGAAAATCGGCGTTATCGTCGGCCTGGCGGTGGGGATTGTTATCCTCAACCCGGAACTGAAAATGCCGGCGATGACGCAGTACGTTGATGGTACTGGCCCGCTGTGGAAAGGCGCACTGTTCCCGTTCCTGTTCATCACCATCGCCTGTGGTGCGGTATCTGGATTCCACGCGCTGATTGCTTCCGGTACCACGCCGAAGCTGCTGGCTTGTGAAACCGACGCGCGTTTCATTGGCTATGGCGCAATGCTGATGGAATCCTTCGTGGCGATTATGGCGCTGGTTGCCGCCTCCATCATCGAACCGGGTCTGTACTTCGCGATGAACACCCCGCCTGCGGGCCTTGGCATCACCATGCCGAACCTGCATGAAATGAGCGGAGAGAACGCGCCGCTGATTATGGCGCAGTTGAAAGATGTCACCGCACATGCGGCGGCGACCGTCAGCTCCTGGGGCTTCGTGATTTCGCCTGAGCAGATCCTGCAGACCGCGAAAGACATCGGTGAACCATCCGTTCTGAACCGCGCAGGTGGCGCACCAACGCTGGCTGTGGGTATCGCTCACGTATTCCACAAAGTGCTGCCGATGGCTGATATGGGCTTCTGGTACCACTTCGGTATTCTGTTCGAAGCACTGTTCATCCTGACCGCACTGGATGCCGGTACCCGTTCTGGCCGCTTTATGCTGCAGGATTTACTGGGTAACTTCGTGCCGTTCCTGAAGAAAACCGACTCTCTGGTGGCGGGCATCATCGGTACTGCGGGCTGCGTAGGCCTGTGGGGTTACCTGCTGTATCAAGGCGTTGTTGACCCGCTGGGCGGCGTTAAGAGCCTGTGGCCGCTGTTTGGTATCTCTAACCAGATGCTGGCTGCCGTGGCGCTGGTTCTCGGCACTGTGGTGCTGGTTAAAATGCAGCGCACCAAATACATCTGGGTTACCGTGGTTCCGGCAGTCTGGCTGCTGATCTGCACCACCTGGGCGCTGGGTCTGAAACTGTTCAGCACCAACCCGCAGATGGAAGGCTTCTTCTTTATGGCGAATCAGTACAAAGAGAAGATTGCTAACGGCGGCGAACTGACCGCGCAGCAGATTGCCAACATGAACCATATCGTCATCAACAACTACACCAACGCAGGTCTGAGTATTCTGTTCCTGGTGGTGGTGTACAGCATCATTTTCTACGGGTTCCGTACCTGGCAGAAAGCCCGCGCCATCAATGGTCGCTCTGATAAAGAGACGCCGTATGTACCGGTGCCGGAAGGCGGCGTGAAGACCTCGTCACACCACTAAGATGTATTCAGCCCCGCTCCGGCGGGGCTTTTCGCTTATCAGGATTGTTTATGTTTGGTACTTTAGGGCAAGCTAAAAAATATCTCGGTCAGGCGGCGAAGATGCTGATTGGCATTCCGGACTACGACAACTACGTCGAGCACATGAAGACCAACCATCCCGATAAGCCGTACATGACCTACGAAGAATTCTTCCGCGAGCGCCAGGAAGCCCGCTACGGTAGCGGCGGAAGCAGTTGCTGTTAGAAGGAGAAGTGAATGACCCCGATTGCAGTTACCCTACTCACCGGTTTTCTTGGCGCGGGTAAAACCACCCTGCTACGCCATATTCTCAACGAGCAGCACGGTTACAAGATTGCCGTTATCGAAAACGAATTCGGCGAAGTTTCGGTGGACGATCAACTGATTGGCGACCGCGCCACGCAGATCAAAACCCTGACCAACGGCTGCATTTGCTGTACCCGTTCTAATGAACTGGAAGATGCCTTGTTAGACCTGCTCGACAACCTCGACAAAGGCACCATCAATTTTGACCGTCTGGTGATCGAGTGTACCGGCATGGCTGACCCCGGCCCGATTATCCAGACCTTTTTCTCCCATGAAGTGATTTGCGAACGCTACCTGCTGGACGGCGTAATTGCGCTGGTTGACGCGGTGCATGCCGACGAGCAGATGAACCAGTTTACCATCGCCCAGTCGCAGGTCGGCTATGCTGACCGCATCCTGCTGACCAAAACCGACGTTGCAGGTGAAAGCGAGAAACTGCGTGAGCGCCTGGCGCGCATCAACGCCCGTGCCCCGATTTACACCGTGACGCATGGCGATATCGACCTCTCCCTGCTGTTCGACACCAACGGTTTTATGCTGGAAGAGAACGTGGTCAGCGCCAAACCGCGCTTCCACTTTATCGCCGACAAGCAAAACGATATTTCTTCGATCGTCGTTGAACTGGATTACCCGGTGAACATCAGCGACGTGTCGCGCGTAATGGAAAACCTGCTGCTGGAATCCGCCGAGAAACTGCTGCGCTACAAAGGCATGCTATGGATTGAAGGCGAGCCAAACCGCCTGCTGTTCCAGGGCGTCCAGCGTTTGTACAGCGCCGACTGGGACCGCCCGTGGGGTGACGAAACGCCGCACAGCCTGTTGGTGTTTATCGGCATTAATTTACCGGAAGACGAGATCCGAGCCGCGTTTGCGGGATTGAAGAAGTAATCCCCTGCTGAATTGCCCGGTGACGCGATGTGACCGGGCCTGGAAATAGCGTTTTCCCGTAGGCCGGATAAGACGCAGCCGCCATCCGGCACTGGCCCCCCGCTCACTCGGTAATTACAAACCGTGTCGCAGCAAAGCAATTCAACACCCGGTGCACCAGAAATACCATGGTTAGCGTTGCCACCAGCGCGACGGTGACGGAGGTGATGCGGTACAAATCGCTGAATACCAGGTCCTGATCCGGGTGCAGGTTCTGGCCGAACATAATGCCGATAGTGGTGATACTGGCAAACCCCACGCCCGCGCCGACTTTTTCCATTACGTGCAGGCGAGCGCTGAACGCCAGCCCGAGACCGATCAGCGGCATCATCAGCACCATGTGGTTGCTGAAATCATAGATAAGCAACTGCACCAGCAGAATATACAGACAGGCCAGCACCACGCCGACCACACGCCAGATCGAGCTAATCACCGCCCCGCGATAGTGCATCGGAAACAGGATCAAAATGCCCGCCATCAGCGCCGACAGCGAATCACTCAAGTCACAGATCTGGAAGACAACAAAAATCATCGTCGCCACCGTGCCGGAAAGCAGCGACTCGTGGCGCACCCGGGCGGCATCTTTTTCAATGCGCGGCGGCGGCTGGCGGGGTTCCACGTCCGGGATCAGATAATGCAGCAGCGCGCTCAGCGCCACCGCCATGACGCAGGCCTCCATATTGGAGAACATCAGCGTATGCCAGTTGGTGGTAGGATAGCTCATAAAGTTGAGCATCGTGCTCTGGCACACCACGCCCATTGAGCCGAGCAGAAACAGGGGCCCTTTGCTCATAAAACGAAAACGCATCACGTACAGGCCGAACACCACCAGCGTCATGATCAGCGGCCACTGTGAGAGATAGCCGACGATCAGCACCATTTCAACACAGTTTACTGCCGCGCTGAACACAAACTGTTTTGCCACATGGCGGTTGAATACCGGCACCAGCGACAGCAGCATCAGCGGATAAACCACAAAGAACACGCCGTACTGCACGTTGTAGAAGGTTGAGATGCTCAGCGCGATTGTCCCGGCAACGGAGATACGCAGGGTCTGGCGAAAATCATTGGCGGTGTAGACAATATTCCCGTGCGGCGTAAAGACATGGGCCAGCGTGTTAATAGACATAATGCAGCCAGCTAACGAGGTGGATTTGCGCCCCGGCAAAGGTACGGGCGAACATCCCCTCGCTGTTATACAGCTGTACCGTGGCGCGCGCGCCGGTCGGTAACGGCGTGTCGAGCGGTTCGTTCAGCGCCACATGAATACGCATACGCTGGGCATCGCGCACCCAACGGGTTGACTGTTCCGGCTGCGACAGCTGGCCGTTAACCTGCTCCTGGCCCGCCAGAATACCGGCATCGCTGCTGGTAACGCGGGCAGAAAAAACCTTGCCCGGCATGGCGTCGAACACCACGGCGGCATCGGTATCCACGCGAGTGTGGCGCAGGCTTTTCTCGCGAAAGTCGGCCACGATATCGGTCTGGTGGCTGACCAGCGCCAGCAGCGGCGTGGCGGCGGTGGCGTACAGTCCGGGGCTAAGCTGGAGATTGCTTACCGTGCCATCAGTTTCTGCATACACTTTGCTCCAGCCAAGGTTCAGTTGCGCCTCTTCCAGCGCGTTACGGTATTTTTGCAGCGTCACGTTGCGCTTGTCATCGCGCTCGCCGCGCTGGATAAGCAGGTTCTGAATACTGGCGTTGAGCGCCGCCACCGACTGCTCGCTGGTCTGCCAGGCAGTACGCACCTTGTCGAGATCGGATTGCGAAACATTCTGCATGGCACTCAGGCGTTGATAGCGGTCAAAGGTGGTCTTATCGTTACGGGCGTTGAATTGCGCGGTGCGCAGATTAGCGCGCGCAGAGGCGATCTGCGCATCCAGCTGTTGGTTGCTCAGCTTCGCCTGCTCAAGGGCGATTTGCGCCGCTTCGACCTTATTGATAAACGGCGTCGGATCCAGCTCGTACAGCAAATCGCCCTTTTTCACCTGGCTATTGTTATGTACATGCACCTGCGAGACGTAGCCGGATACGCGTGAAGAAACAGGCGTTACCACGCGCATCACCGTGGAGTCCGGCGTCAGCGGGATCCAGATATCGGCAACGATAAACCAGGCGAATATTACCAGGAAAGCGGCAATACTCACCCTTACCCAACGGGCAAATTTTTGTTCTGGGGTCATCATAGTTTTTTAGTGTTGATTGTCTTCTTCGCGGATTGTCCGCAAATTGCAGGCGATTTGATTTAACGTCGCGCTGAAGGCGGCAAGCTCCGCTTCAGGAATGGTACAGGTGACGCGATGCTGGTATGTCTCAATCACCCGGTTAAGTACTTCAAGCCTTGTGCGGCCCTGCGCGGTCAGCGTTAACAGTCGGATGCGTTTGTCATAAGGCGATGTGGAACGCAGCAGGTAGCCCTGCTTTTCTAGTAGCGTGAGGGTACGCATCAGCGGCGGCAGTTCAATGCCCTGCACCTGGGCCAGTTCACTGACCGAGACGTTGTCTCCCAGTTGATACAGCTGCATCAATACCGTCCAGCTTGATTGCGTCAGGCCTGTATCGGTGATGGCAGCATCAATAATGGCCCGCCACTGGCGTACCACCATCGCCATGCGCATCCCCATCGGACGGCGGGCAAACAGTTCATCTTCAGTCATGTTTCTTTTTCCTCATTGCTGAGAAGAAAATAATACTTATCAGGGTAAGTATCAAGAAACAGACTATCAACAAGCATAAATTGATAAACACCGTGAATATAAAAGAGGCCGAATGCGCTAACACCCGGCCTCTGTCGATAGAAAATAATTACTCCACCTGATCGCGTCGCAGCCCGACGTCACGCAGCCGCTCATCGCTCATCTGTTGCAACAGACACCGCGTTTGCGCCCGTAGCCGCCATGCTTTGTATGCTCGCCAGATCAGTACAAACCCAATGAACGGCTGCTTTGCTTTATTCTCATGAAATTCCATACCTTGCCTCCCGCCTTGCCAGAGGCTTTATCTTCACGGATTTAGGCCTGAACAATACAGACTCACAAAGTACTTTTATTTAACATACAGATTGGTTAAAAAGAGTTCTGCATCGCTTTTTTCACGCCAATCTGTACTGGTTTTTTTATCTGTATGGTACCCATGAGGGATACAGCATGACGCGTTACCAACATCTGGCCAATCTGCTGGCCGAACGCATTGAGCAGGGGCTGTATCGCCATGGCGAAAAATTGCCTTCGGTGCGCAGCCTGAGTCAGGAGCATGGGGTCAGTATCAGTACCGTCCAGCAGGCCTATCAGACGCTGGAACAACTACAGCTGATCACGCCGCAGCCGCGTTCCGGTTATTTTGTCGCGCCACAAAAAGCACAACCGCCGGTGCCGCCGATGTCGCGTCCGGTGCAGCGTCCGGTCGAGATAACCCAGTGGGATCAGGTGCTGGACATGCTGGCAGGTCATGCGGACAAATCGATAATCCCTTTTAGCAGTGGCGTGCCCGATATCAATCAACCCAGCCTGAAGCCACTGTGGCGCGAACTCAGCCGCGTGGCGCAGCATAATCTCAAGGCGGTGCTGGGCTACGATGAATTACCAGGCTGTCGGGAATTGCGTCAACAGATTGCCCGGCTCATGCTGGACGGCGGTTCGATCGTCAATGCGGATGATATTGTGATCACTAATGGCAGCCAGAGCGGAATGTCGCTGGCGCTGCTAACGGTCTGCCAGCCTGGCGATATTGTCGCCGTTGAATCTCCCGCCTACTACGGCACAATGCAGCTGCTACGCGGATTAGGGATCAAAGTTATTGAGATCCCGACCGATCCGGATGCCGGGATCAGCATTGAAGCGCTGGAACTGGCGCTGGATCAGTGGCCGATTAAAGGGGTGATCCTGGTTCCTAACTGCAACAACCCGCTCGGCTTTATTATGCCGGATGCGCGTAAACGCGCTGTGCTCGCCCTCGCCCAGCAGCACGATATTGTTATTTTTGAAGATGATGTGTACGGAGAGCTGGCTACAGAATATCCACGTCCGCGCACAATCCATTCCTGGGACAGCGACGGTCGGGTGCTACTGTGCAGCTCATTTACTAAATCCGTGGCGCCGGGATTGCGCGTCGGTTGGGTTATTCCCGGTCGTTATCATGATAAATTTCTGCACATGAAATATGCCGTCATCGGCACTAACGTTCCTGCTACACAGCTGGCGGCCGCCACCTTCGTGCGCGAGGGGCATTATCATCGTCATGTTCGCCGTATGCGTCAGATCTACCAGCGGAATATGGAGATCTATACCTGCTGGGTACGGGAATATTTCCCCTGCGGGATCTGCGTCACCCGGCCGAAAGGTGGCTTTATGCTGTGGGTTGAATTACCACAGCAGGTCGATATGGTCTGCGTCGCCAAACAGCTCTGTCGCCTGAAAATCCAGGTCGCGCCTGGCTCGCTATTCTCCGCATCCGGTAAATACCGCAACTGCGTACGCATCAATTGTGCGTTGCCGCCAGACGAGAAGCATCGGGAAGTCATGCAAAAGCTCGGCGAGGCGGTAAAGGTGGCGATAGAGTAAGTCGGTATACCCGGCTTCGCCTCTGTCTAGTGGCTTAACCCCTGGATATCCTCAGCGGAAAGTCGGGTAATTTTTTGTACCGTGCTGATATCGATGCCATCTGCCAGCATGGTGCAAGCAATACGGAGCGCCTCAGTTCGCTGCCCCTCTATCAGCCCTTCTTGTTTACCT
>NZ_JAHLQZ010000176.1:0-8429 GCF_018919505.1 Citrobacter sp. S55_ASV_140 | reverse complement strand
ATGCCTGGGTAAACAGGTCTTCACGGATCTGGCGATCGCGTAACACGGCAAGCGCCGGTTGTTGAGTGGTATTCAATAACGCAATAACCCAACGTGATTCAAGCCCCTTTTCTTTTGCAGCCTCAGCGGCAACGGCAATTTCTTCGGCGCTAAGTCCGTCAAGCCGCCGGACATCATCCACCACCAAAGCACCGGACTTGTTCGCCGCCAGCAGACGCTGATTAAACTGACTGGTCAGCGTGGCTGACTCGGTGTTGAGCGCTTTGAGGCGTGCTTTGTCGGCCTCATTGAGGCGAGCGCCTGCCAAGACAAAACGCTGGTGGACAACCTCCACCAGACGCACTGATTCGCTATCCAAACCTAAGGTATGACGTCGTTGCCAGACTGCATCGACGCGGGCGAAAAGCGCGCCATTAAGATAGATATCATTGGCAAGTCCCGCCAGCTCTGCTGAGAACGCTTCGTCAAGGCGTTGTAGTTCATCGTTAGTGTGCGCCGCCGTCATCGCAAAGAAAACGCTGGTTACGCGCGTGAGCAGCGCGCCGCTTTGTTCAAGCGCCAGCAACGTGTTAGCAAAATCCGGGTCCTGTGGGTTTTGTACAATTGCCGCGATCTCCTCGCGTTTTTGCCGCACGCCCTCATCAAACGCCGGACGATAATGCTGCACGTCAATTTGATCAAACTGCGGTGCCTGATACGGCAATGTACTGTGGTGTAAAAAAGGATTCGTTAATGACATCTTTCACTCCTGAAAACGATTTGTTTACCAGAGTAGACTTCCCGGGAATCGACCGCAATCCTGTTAACCAGGAATAGCTCTGACCGGAAATGACGTGCTATGGTAGTACTACATAAAAAGCGTTGAGGAACAGTGAGATGATCGTTTTAGTAACCGGAGCAACCGCAGGTTTTGGTGAGTGCATTACGCGTCGTTTTATTGAGAATGGGCATAAAGTTATTGCCACCGGACGCCGCCAGGAGCGCCTGCAGGAACTCAAAGATGAGCTGGGTGACCGCCTCTATACCGCGCAACTGGACGTACGTAATCGCGCATCGATTGAAGAGATGCTGGCGTCCTTACCTGCTGAATGGCGCGATATTGATGTTCTGGTCAACAACGCAGGTCTGGCGCTGGGCCTCGAACCTGCCCACAAGGCCAGCATTGAAGATTGGGAAAACATGATCGATACCAACAACAAAGGCCTGGTTTATATGACCCGTGCCGTGCTGCCTGGTATGGTTGAGCGCAATCGCGGACATATTATCAATATCGGCTCTACCGCGGGTAGCTGGCCATACGCCGGCGGTAACGTTTATGGCGCGACCAAAGCGTTTGTCCGTCAGTTTAGCCTCAACTTACGTACTGACTTACACGGGACAGCGATTCGTGTTACCGACATTGAGCCGGGTCTGGTTGGCGGCACGGAATTCTCTAACGTGCGTTTCAAAGGCGATGATGCCAAGGCGGAAAAAACTTACGAAAATACCACCGCGCTGACCCCACAAGATGTTACAGAAGCGGTATGGTGGGTGGCTTCGTTACCCGCTCATGTCAACATTAACACCCTTGAAATGATGCCTGTCACACAGTCTTTTGCCGGGCTGAGTATCCATCGGAGCTAATTTCTCTGCCCGGCCTTGCGCCGGGTATAGATAGCCTGAAATAAGTGATAAAATATCCGGGTTAACTCTCTAAAAAGTAAGAATGAATGACCGTAGAAACGCAGCTCAACCCTACACAGCCTGTAAATCAGCAGATTTACCGTATTCTTCGTCGTGATATCGTGCACTGTCTGATTGCGCCGGGTACGCCGCTGTCGGAGAAAGAAGTTTCTGTACGCTTTAATGTGTCACGCCAGCCGGTACGAGAGGCATTCATCAAACTGGCAGAGAACGGTCTGATTCAGATCCGTCCGCAGCGTGGCAGCTACGTGAACAAAATTTCGCTGTCGCAGGTGCAAAATGGCTGTTTTGTTCGCCAGGCGATTGAATGTGCCGTGGTCCGCCGCGCCGCCGCCCTGATCACCGATAAACAGTGCTATCAGCTCGAACAGAATCTGCATCAGCAGCGTATCGCGATTGACCGAAAACAAATTAATGATTTCTTCCAGCTTGACGATGAGTTTCATCAGAAACTGGCTTTAATCGCCGAGTGCCAGCTCGCCTGGGACACCGTCGAGAATATAAAGGCCACCATTGACCGCGTTCGCTATATGAGCCTGGATCACATTTCCCCTCCTGAAATGCTGCTGCGCCAGCATCACGATATCTTTGCCGCACTTGAAAAACATGATGGTGACGGCGTCGAGCGTGCAATGATGCTGCACCTTCAGGAAATCGGTGAGTCTGTTCAGCTTATTCGCCAGGAAAATAGCGACTGGTTCAGCGAAGATTAATACTACGCTCACCTCTCTGCGGGGTGAGTTTTTCAACGTTTCCCCCTCTCCTGCACATCTGCCTAAAAAAAGCTGTGACTTTGATCGAAAACAAAAAAAATCATTAACGAGAAGCGTATTTATATTGCGCCCGTTACGTGGGACTAAAAGCCCACGGGCTTTGACGGTGAGTTGGAAAGGAGAAAACACCATGAAAACATACGATCGTAACCGTAACGCAATCACCACTGGCAGTCGCGTCATGATTAGCAACACCGGACTCACAGGCCGCATTACAGCGATAGATACCGATGGCCTGACCGCTGAGCAAATTCGCCGTGGCAAAACAGTGGCAATCGAAGGGTGTGAAGGCAAATATGCCCCACTCGAGTTGATTCGTTTGGGCATGAACTAATTGGTGTGAATGCCAGAAAACACTGCGCCATCTGGCCCGTTTAAAGCCAGATGGCGACATAAATGATGCCCTTCGTTACTTCATTTTTGCAGCATACTTCGCAACCGTTGCCTTTGCCCCTTCAGCCAGTAAAGTAAGATAGGCTTCTGTGACCTGGTTTTTGAACAGTTCTACCTGCGGTAATTCGCGACCAAAAATGGCATCAATCGCCAGTAACGCCTGAACGCGCGCTTCCCCCTCGTGACTACTGCGGACCGCAGTCTGGATCACTGGCAACAGCGGATCGCTGATTTCAATCGCCTGACCGTGTTCATCCACACCGCCGACATAGCGCATCCAGGCGGCTACGCCCAGTGCCAGCAGCGCAAAATGGCTGCCATGCGCAATGTGCCAACGAATTGAATCGAGCATACGCTGCGGCAGTTTTTGGCTGCCGTCCATCGCAATCTGCCAGGTACGGTGACGCAGTGCCGGGTTGCTGTAGCGCTCAATGAGCAGATCGGCATAGTGTTGCAGATCCACCCCTTTCACTTTCAGCGTCGGCGCCTGTTCCTGCAACATCAACGCTCGCGCGGCAAGACGATAATTTTCATCCTCCATGCAGTCGTTGATATGCTGATAACCCGCCAGATAACCAAGATAGGCAAGGAAAGAGTGACTGCCGTTGAGCATACGCAGTTTCATCTCTTCAAACGGAATCACATCCGATACCAGCTCCGCCCCGGCCTTTTCCCATGCCGGACGACCGGCGACAAAGTTATCTTCAATTACCCACTGACGGAACGGTTCACAGGCTACGCCTGCCGGGTCGCGTACCCCGGTGATGTGTTCAATTTTGTCCAGCGTATCCGGAGTAACCGCAGGAACAATGCGGTCAACCATTGTAGAGGGGAACGTCACATGCTGTTCGATCCAGGTAGCCAGTTCAGCATCTACCGCCCGGGCATACGCGGTGACGACATTGCGCATAACGTGGCCGTTTTCAGGCATGTTGTCGCAGGACATCACGGTAAATGCGGCTAATCCCGCAGCTTTGCGACGCGCCAGGGCTTCAACCACCACGCCTGGCGCAGTTTTTGGTTGTTTTGGATTTTGCAGATCGGCGGCAATCATGGGGTTGTCTAACATCAGTTGACCCGTCGCCGGAGAGTGGCAATATCCTTTCTCGGTGATGGTGAGAGAAACGATCGCCACCTGCGGTTCACACATCGCAGCCAGTACGCTTTCCAGACCATCTACCTGCGCATGCAGCGCGTTTTTCACCACACCAACGACTCTGGCAGTCCACGCATCCGCAGACATCTCCGCAACGGTATACAAATTATCTTGCTGTTTCAGATCGGCAATCTGCTGCTCACCACCAATCAGATTCACTTCGCAATAGCCCCAGTCACTGCCGTGTTCTGCAGCCAGGATGTCAGCATAAACACCCTGATGTGCGCGATGAAACGCGCCAAATCCCAGATGAACAATACGCGGGATCAGAGTAGTACGATCGTAGTCAGGAAGCGCAGCCTTTGCCGCTAACAGCTTGTTTTGCATGGTATGACCTACTTATCAATGAAATCAGGACTGTCTCAGAGTAACGCCTGCAGGGTTGTATGTTTTGATTTGCATTAAGCTTTTTATGATTGGTATGACATCATTTATTGAGTTATATACCAAGCACGGTGAATGTGGCGGCATACTGCCGCCAAAAGATATTAATGTTTCTGCCACTGCTGGTATTCACGCTTAAGTCTTTGCGGAGCCGTTTCCGGCATCATCAACAAACCAATAATTGAGATAACTCCAAGTACAATCACATAAGTGGCTAGTCCGTAGTAATGCCCACCTGTTACTTGCAGAATTTTTACTGCTACTAAGCCAAGAATCCCACTACCTATTAGTGACCCAAGTTGCCAAATTAATGCAATCCCGCTACAGCGAATATGAGTTGGGAAAAGCTCCGGGAAATAAGAAGCCTGAGGTGCATAACACATACTATGCCCAATACTCAGCACCAGGATCATTACTATTTGTGTAAGCCAAAAACTATCCTGATTAATAGCAAGGAAGAAAGGAATAATCATAACGACCTGCAGCAATGCGCCGATAATATAGACTGGTTTACGTCCAATCTTATCACATAGCGATCCCATCAACGGTATTGCAATGATTTCTATTATCACCGCAACGATCATTGTCTCCATCAAAATATTTGCATCAAGATTGTTCGCCTTACCGTAAGCCAAAACAATCACGGTGAACATTGCAAATGTGCAAGCTTCAATCAGTTTTGCACACACCCCCTTGACAACAATACCAGGAAAATCACGGATAACTTCAACTAATGGACGTGATTCTTCTGCTTTTGTCTCCCTAATCTGAGCAAAGACCGGTGACTCATCAATTTTTAAGCGGATAAACAGCCCAACAATAACCAGTAACAGACTCAATAGGAATGGAATACGCCACCCATAATCCATCATGGCCTCTGGAGAAAGTGTGGCGTTTAACAATGCAAACAGTGCTAACGGCAGAAGGAAACCAACCGGGGCACCGATTTGAACCCAACTGGAAAAAAATCCACGATGTTTGGGTTCAGAATATTCAGCAGTCATCAGTACTGCACCGGCTTGTTCTCCTCCAACTCCAAAGCCCTGCAACACACGAATAAAAATAAGTAAAGCTGGAGCCCATACCCCTATTTTTTCATATGTAGGTAATAACCCGATACAGAAAGTCCCTAAACCAACGATTAATATGGTAATAACCAGTGCTTTTTTACGCCCTACCTTATCACCAATATGGCCAAATACAATTCCTCCTAATGGTCTTGCGAGGAAACCAACAGCATAGGTTGCAAAAGCAGCGAGAGTACTTATTAACGGATCATCACTAGGGAAAAATAGATGACCAAAAAAGAGTACAGCTGCTGTCCCGTATGCAAAAAAATCATAATACTCAGCAGCAGTACCAATTGCGGATGCTGAAGCCACTCGGCGAATAATGGGCTTATTATCTACGTTATTTTTAATATCGACTGAACTAACCATAAGTTTAACCTTCTGTAGGGTATTGGGTTAATCAACATCTTTCGTACGTAAAATTTATATTTACCAGTTCCACAACGTACCATCTTCCAGGCGAGCGACAGGCAGATATGCCGGGTCATACGGATATTTCGCGGCCAGTTTTTCGTTAAACTCGATACCAAGGCCTGGCTTATCGCCCGGGTGCATATAGCCGTTATCAAAAGTCCAGTTATGCGGGAACACTTCCAGCATTTGCTCGGAATACCCCATATATTCCTGAACGCCGAAGTTTGGCACCCACAGATCAAAATGCAGTGCTGCGGCCATGCATACGGGTGACAGATCGGAAGGTCCATGTGACCCCGTGCGTACCTGATACAACGAGGCAAAATCGGCAATACGGCGCATACCGGTAATACCGCCCGCATGGGTAATGGTGGTGCGGATATAGTCGATCAACTGTTCTTCGATCAGTTGTTTGCAATCCCAGATGCTATTGAAGACTTCCCCTACTGCAATCGGCGTGACCGTATGCTGGCGGATCAGGCGGAAACACTCCTGGTTTTCGGCTGGTGTGGGATCTTCCATCCAGAACAGACGATATTGTTCAATGCTTTTGCCAAACCGGGCAGCTTCAATCGGCGTCAGGCGATGGTGCATGTCATGTAGCAGATGTTCGTTAAAACCAAATTTATCGCGAACGGCGGCAAACAGTTTCGGCGTGAAATCGAGGTATTTCTCTGTAGACCACAGTTGCTCTTCCGGCCACTGCCCTTTGGTCGCGGGTTCGTAGGCCAAACCTTTGCCTTTAGACATACCGTAAGTAGTTTTCATACCCGGTACGCCGCACTGTACGCGAATCGCTTTAAAGCCCATCTCTTTATGTCGCGCGTAATCCTCCAGCACATCATCTACGGTATGCCCTGTGGTGTGGCAGTAAACCATGACCCCTTCACGCGATGCGCCGCCGAGCAACTGATACAACGGCATGTTCGCCGCTTTCGCTTTGATATCCCACAATGCCATATCCACTGCGGAAATCGCCGACATGGTGACCGGCCCCCGACGCCAGTACGCGCCTTTGTAGAAAAACTGCCAGATGTCTTCGATTCGATGCGCATCGCGTCCGATAAGTTGCGGACAGACATGATCTTTCAGATAGGACGCCACGGATAACTCGCGGCCATTTAAGGTGGCATCTCCCAGCCCGGTGATCCCGTCTTCTGTCGTTATTTTTAACGTAACGAAATTACGCCCCGGGCAGGTGACAAAAACTTCAGCCCCGACAATCTTCATTTTTTATTCCTTACATCTGTTCTTGTGATGCAGGAAATTTACTCAACTGAACTACTACCATACAAGTATAAAGATCAAAAAAGCCCTCGTTGATCACAAAAAAGGCGCTATGCGCGCCCCCATCCAGCCACAATAATCAGCATCCCGCACAAGGCCACCAGCGCACCAGACCAGTCATACAGGCTGAGTTTTACGCCATCGACAAAGCGCAGCCATAGCAGCGCAGTGACAACATAAACGCCGCCATAGGCCGCGTAAACTCGCCCACTCGCGGCCGGATGCAGCGTCAACAGCCAGACGAATAAGGCCAGAGACACTCCGGCGGGTACCAACAACCACGCCGTCGCGCCTCGTTTAAGCCACAGCCAGGGTAAAAAACAGCCGATGATTTCGCATAAAGCAGTGACGAAAAAGAGAAAGGTAGTCTTCAGCATTGACGTTATTCAGTTATCTTCGGTTTAACCATGATACGACAGAATATCGCCAACGTATCCATATCCGCTCAGTGGGTATGCCCTGAAGCAGGAATAGTGTAGAATTTAACCCTGTTTTATCGTTTTTCCCTTTCTCATAAAAGGAATTCGCCATGAATATTACACTGACCAAACGTCTGTGTCTGACGGCTATGCTGACGCTTGCGGCGGCTGTGTACACCTCTTCAGCATTTGCTGAAACCAGTAAACTGGTCATTGAATCCGGGGACAGTGCGCAAAGCCGTCAACAGGCCGCCATGGAAAAGGAACAATGGAACGATACACGCCAGTTACGTCAGAAAGTGAACAAGCGTACTGAGAAAGAGTGGGACAAAGCCGACGCGGCCTTTGATAGCCGTGATAAGTGCGAACAGAGCACCAATATTAACGCCTACTGGGAACCTAACACCCTGCGCTGCCTCGACCGTCGTACTGGCCGTACCGTTGCACCATAATGACTATGCACCTTAAAGGATATTGCAAGGATACAATATGACTAGCGCCCTCAGTGTTAAGCTGCGCCCGCTGGAGCGTGAAGATTTACGTTTTGTCCACCAGCTTGATAACAACGCCAGCGTTATGCGTTACTGGTTCGAAGAGCCTTACGAAGCGTTTGTTGAGCTGTCAGACCTGTACGACAAGCATATTCACGACCAAAGCGAACGTCGCTTCGTGGTGGAATGCGAAGGTGAAAAAGCCGGGCTGGTGGAGCTGGTAGAGATTAACCACGTCCACCGCCGGGCTGAATTCCAGATTATTATTTCGCCTGAATATCAGGGTAAAGGTCTGGCTTCGCGGGCGGCAAAGCTGGCGATGGATTATGGTTTTACCGTCCTCAACTTATATAAGCTGT
>NZ_JAHLQZ010000175.1:0-8494 GCF_018919505.1 Citrobacter sp. S55_ASV_140 | reverse complement strand
AGGAAATAACGATATCACAATAGGTAAAGATTTCAATCCATAATCCGTAAATTTTAATTTACAGCGCTCTATTAAGTACTAAATAAAGCCTATCTGAGTGTACATTTAAATTTACATCATCCTGATATCAGATCCACTATGCTTAAAAAAACGCGGGAGCACAGGCAATGAAGCAACTCATCAGCACCTTATTAATACTACTTCTTAGCGGATGTCAGATAGACCCCTATACTCACGCCCCTACCTGGACTGGCACCGACTGGTACGATGCCGGGATACGCGATGCCATTTCAGGCTATGCGGTTAAAGATAATGAAATTCTTGCCGACAATTACAATGATCCAGAAGTCGATCGTACGGAATATCTTAAGGGTTACGCCGAGGGACAACGTAAAACCTGCCAGCAGGATTTTGTTTACGCCAGGGGTCTGGCCGGGAAAACCTTTCCCCCAAGTTGCGATACTGTCGAAAATGTTGACCAGTTACACAACGCCTGGCAAAAAGGGGCAAACGAAGGTAATGCCGCTATAAGATTAAATTAAACAATAACTTATATTTTATATGCACATAAGATTTAACTTAAATTATCCATAGCTTTATACCCGGAATAATGACGACTTAGGAAAATAATGTTATTTTGTCTCAAATAATCTTGAGTGTATTTCGACGCTTTACGGCAACCGCTGGTAGGTAACTATTCATGAGCTATTCTTACCGACTCATACTTCTACTGGCACTGCTCCTGACCGGATTACCGCTGTACGCCCAGAGCGTTACGGAAGAAGCAAAATCTGTACGCGCGATGGTTTCCGGCATCGTCAGTTATACACACTGGCCTGCACTTTCCGGGCCACCAAAACTGTGTATTTTCTCTTCATCGCGTTTTTCCAGTGTACTGGGAGATACCAGTACTGGTGCTTTACCCTATCTTCCCGTCATCATTCGTACGGAACAAGAAATATTAGTTTCGCAGTGTGATGGTTTTTATTTTGGAAAAGAATCCCCTGGTTATCAGGTGGAATTAAAGAATAAATATCCGACAAAGGCACTGTTATTAATCGCTGAACAGAATCCCGAATGCGTTATTGGCAGTGCCTTTTGCCTCATAATTAAAGATGAAGATGTGAGATTTTCCGTAAATATGGATTCCCTTTCACGCAGTGGCGTAAGGGTCAGTCCAGACGTATTGATGCTTGCACGGAATAAAAAGCATGGATAAGGGCCATTCTCCCATAACACGCCCGACGTTTAAGCGGACATTACGGCGTATCAGCATAATCAGCGTCCTGGTCACCATGACGTTGATCTGGCTACTGCTTAGCATTTCCTCCGTGCTGGCATTAAGACAGTATGCGCAAAAGAACCTGGACCTGACCGCAGCCACGATGACTCGTACACTTGAAGCTGCATTAGTCTTTTCTGACAGTGTTGCGGCAACAGAAACTCTGGCGGCGCTAGGGCAACAAGGGCAGTTTTCCGTAGCGGAAGTGCGTAATAAAAATCAGAACGTGATCGCCACCTGGCGCTATGACGCGCAGGACACCACTGAAAAGATCAGCGGTTTGATCAGTCACTGGTTGTTTCCGCAACCGGTCACACAGCCCATTTTGCATAATGGCAATGTTATTGGTGAAGTGCGCCTGACTGCCCGCGATAGCGTGATCAGCCATTTCATTTATCTGTCGCTGGCCGTTCTTACCGGATGCATTCTGCTGGCATCAGGTATTGCATTAATGCTCACTCGCTATTTGCACAATGGCGTAGTAGAAGCCCTGCAAAATATCACCGAGGTGGTACATGATGTCCGTACCAACCGTAACTTTTCACGACGTGTTTCAGAAGAACGTATCGAAGAATTTCATCTTTTTGCCCAGGATTTTAATAGCCTGCTGGACGAGATGGAGGAATGGCAACTTCGGTTGCAGGCAAAGAACGCTCAGCTTTTGCGTACCGCGTTACATGATCCTCTGACAGGACTGGCAAATCGCGCCGCATTTCGCAGCAGCATTAACGCCCTGATGAACGACGATGCTGCCCGCAGCAGTTCTGCATTGCTATTCCTTGATGGTGATAATTTTAAATTTATTAACGATACCTGGGGCCACGCAGCGGGCGACCGTGTCCTGATTGAAGTTGCAAAAAGGCTGTCCGAGTTTGGAGGTGATCGACATCACCCCTACAGGCTTGGCGGCGATGAGTTTGCCATGGTGCTGTATAGCGTTCACTCAGAATACGAAGTTCAGCGTATCTGTGCCGCACTGTCGCAAGCGTTTAACCGACCTTTTGACCTGCACAATGGTCATCTGGCAAGCATGACACTCAGCATTGGCTTTGCGCTGACGTGGGAACATGCCTCTGCCGAGAAATTACAAGAACTTGCCGATCAAAATATGTATCAGGCCAAACATTTGCGTTCTGAACGCATTATTAAATAAGGAATTACACACATGTTAAAACGCCTATTTTCACCGTTTTTTCTGCTTTTACTGATCGTGGCAGGCTGTCAGGCACCTCAGGGAAAATTTACCCCAGAGCAAATTGCAGCTATGAAATCGTACGGATTTAGCGAAGTTTCAGGAGACTGGTCTCTTGGCCTGTCTGACAATATCCTGTTTGATAAAAACGACTATAAGCTACGTCCGGAAAGTGAAAAGCAGATTCAGGAAATGGCATCCAAACTGGCTGCTACCGGGCTAAACCATGCTCGTCTGGATGGTCATACGGATAACTACGGCGAAGACAGCTACAACGAGGCTCTGTCGCTCAAACGCGCGAATGTCGTGGCCGATGCCTGGGCACAAGGCGCTAATATTCCCCGTACCAATCTGACCACCCAGGGACTCGGGAAGAAATACCCTATCGCCAGTAACCAGACCTCTAAAGGTCGTGCTGAAAACCGCCGTGTCGCGGTTGTCATCGCCACACCGTAATCATCCCCGGCTGACTGTATCCAGAGAGTATGTAAAGTCTCCCGGCAGTCAGTCTGTTCCCATCAGTAAATATCGCGATAAAAAAAGGGCCAGCCTTTCGGCCAGCCCTTTTCTAACAGGATGTCGCTTGCGCGAATCTTAGTTAAGACGCTCTTTGATACGAGCAGACTTACCAGTGCGCTCACGCAGGTAGTACAGTTTAGCTTTACGAACAGCACCACGACGTTTAACAGCAATGCTGTCAACTACCGGAGAGTGAGTCTGGAAGACACGCTCAACGCCTTCGCCGTTGGAAATTTTACGAACAGTGAATGCAGAGTGCAGACCGCGGCTACGAATAGCGATAACCACGCCCTCAAATGCCTGCAGACGTTTTTTGGAACCTTCAACAACCCATACTTTCACTTCCACGGTATCACCCGGACGGAAGGAAGGTACGTCCTGCTTCATCTGTTCTTGTTCAAGTTGCTTAATAATGTTGCTCATAATTTAATCTCTTATCCTGGGTAAACTGATATTGGGGGCTTACGCCTGCCCATCATGTTTATGTTGCTGTTGTGCGTGTTCCTTTTTGAACTCCGCCAGCAACCTTGCTTGCTCTTCAGTCAGAGCCAGGTTTTCCAGAAGTTCAGGTCTTCTAAGCCAGGTCCGGCCCAGCGACTGTTTCAAACGCCAGCGACGTATCTCAGCGTGGTTCCCCGACAGTAACACTGCCGGTACTTCCATCTGCTCTAACACTTCAGGTCGGGTATAGTGTGGACAGTCCAGCAACCCGTCAGCAAACGAATCTTCGATTGCTGATGCTTCATGACCCAGAACCCCCGGAATAAACCGGGAAACGGAATCGATCAGCGTCATTGCCGGTAACTCACCACCGCTGAGGACGTAATCGCCGATTGACCATTCTTCATCAATTTCGGTTTGAATCACGCGCTCATCGATACCTTCATAGCGACCACACACCAGAATCAGCTTTTGATTCGTGGCCAGTTCGCTGACGCCCGCTTGATCAAGCTTGCGTCCCTGAGGTGACAGATAAATCACCTTTGCGCCTTCACCAGCCGCAGCTTTTGCTGCATGAATGGCGTCCCGTAAGGGTTGCACCATCATTAACATCCCCGGTCCGCCGCCGTAAGGACGATCGTCCACGGTACGGTGCCGGTCATGAGTAAAGTCTCGAGGACTCCAGCTCTGGATGTTCAGCAGGCCATTTTTTACTGCCCGGCCAGTTACCCCGTAATCGGTAATTGCGCGGAACATTTCAGGAAACAGGCTAACGATACCTATAAACACAAGCCAATCCCCATAACGCCGACTTTTACCGTTTATCCGGTGGTTTAAAAACCAGGATCCCAATCTACTTCGATAGTACGAGTAGCGAGATCGACTTTCTTGATAACCTGCCCATCGAGGAACGGTACAAGACGTTCCTTGATACCAAACGCATCTTTCAGGTTTGCCTTGATGACGATGACGTCATTCGAACCGGTTTCCATCATATCGACGACTTTACCGAGATCGTAGCCTTCAGTGGTCACTACCTGGCAGCCCATAAGGTCTTTCCAGTAGTAGGAACCATCTTCCAGCGCTGGCAACTGCGAGGAATCCACGACAATTTCGCAATTGGTCAGTAGATTCGCCGAATCACGATCGTCAACGCCTTTCAGCTTGATGATCAGATCCTGATTGTGGTGCTTCCAGCTTTCCAGCTGTACTTGCTGCCACTGACCCGCCTTCTGGATAAACCAGGGCTGATAGTCAAAAATGCTTTCGGCGTCTTCAGTGGAAGAAAACACTCTGAGCCAACCACGAATACCGTAAGAAGACCCCATTTTCCCCAAAACGATGGGGTCCACAGGAGCCTGCGCGGCGAGTTGCTTGCTCATCATGACCACCGTGACAGATTAAGCTGCTTTGTTTGCTGCTTTGATCAGCGTAGCTACGCGATCAGAAATAGTCGCGCCCTGGCCAACCCAGTGAGCGATGCGATCCAGATCCAGGCGAGTGCCTTCTTCTTTTTCGCTAGCGATTGGGTTAAAGAAGCCAACGCGCTCGATGAAGCGACCGTTGCGTGCATTACGGCTGTCGGTGACAACAACCTGGTAGAACGGACGCTTTTTAGCGCCGTGACGAGCTAAACGAATAGTAACCATAACATCCTCTTGTGTGAATAAAACACCGGGCCCCATCGAGGGAAGGGACCCGGTGTCATATTAAAAGCCCGAAAATTTTACTGATTTCTGGGAAAAAAGCAATCAACAGTTAATAACTCTGCTGTAGAAGGCCGTCGGCGGCGCAGCGAGTTCGGTGCCGGCGTGCGCGCAGCCACCGCAGCGTACACACAGTACGTGAGGATGGCGAGTACACCCCGGTGCCGAAGTAGCAAGTGAGCCAGGCCGGGAAATTAGCGGCCCGGGAAGCCTGGCGGCATCATTCCCTTCATACTCCGCATCATCTTCGCCATCCCGCCTTTCTTCATTTTCTTCATCATGCGCTGCATGTCGTCGAACTGTTTCAGAAGGCGGTTAACGTCCTGTACCTGCATACCGCAGCCGGTAGCAATGCGGCGTTTACGGGAACCTTTGATGATTTCCGGCTTAGCGCGTTCTTTCATCGTCATCGAGTTGATGATGGCTTCCATACGCACCAGCACTTTATCGTCCATCTGCGATTTCACATTGTCAGGGATCTGACCCATACCCGGCAGTTTGCCCATCAGGCTTGCCATACCGCCCATGTTTTTCATCTGCTTGAGCTGCTCAAGGAAATCGTTGAGATCGAAGCCGTCGCCTTTTTTCAGCTTGCTGGCTAATTTCTCTGCCTGCGCGCGGTCAACTTTGCTTTCGATATCTTCGATCAGCGACAGCACGTCGCCCATGCCGAGAATACGTGAAGCAATACGATCCGGGTGGAACGGCTCCAGCGCTTCGGTTTTCTCGCCGACACCGAGGAATTTAATCGGCTTGCCGGTGATATGACGAATTGAAAGCGCCGCACCGCCACGAGCATCACCATCAACTTTGGTCAGCACCACGCCGGTTAATGGCAGCGCTTCGTTAAAGGCTTTTGCGGTATTGGCGGCATCCTGACCGGTCATCGCATCGACGACAAACAGCGTTTCTACCGGCTTGATAGAAGCGTGGACCTGTTTGATTTCGTCCATCATCGCTTCGTCAACGTGCAGACGACCGGCGGTATCCACCAGCAGCACGTCGTAGAATTTGAGTTTGGCTTCTTTCAGCGCAGCGTTGACGATATCGACCGGTTTTTGACCGACATCTGACGGGAAGAAGTCCACACCAACCTGCTCGGCCAGCGTTTCCAGCTGTTTAATCGCCGCCGGGCGATAAACGTCCGCAGAGACCACCAGCACTTTCTTCTTGTGCTTCTCACGCAGGAATTTCCCCAGCTTACCAACGCTGGTGGTTTTACCCGCCCCCTGCAAGCCCGCCATCAGCACGACGGCAGGCGGCTGAGCAGCCAGATTCAGGGTCTGGTTTTCTTCGCCCATTGCCACAACCAGCTCGTTACGGACAATCTTGACGAATTCCTGACCCGGCGTCAGGCTTTTGTTAACTTCATGACCAACCGCTTTCTCTTTTACGCGATTGATAAACTCACGCACTACCGGCAGCGCTACGTCAGCCTCCAGCAGCGCCATGCGCACTTCGCGCAGCGTCTCTTTAACGTTGTCTTCAGTAAGGCGTCCACGGCCACTGATATTGCGCAGCGTGCGCGACAAACGATCGGTTAAATTATCAAACATTGTCTCTCGCCTGGGGTGGAAACGGTCGGTCGCGACAGCGACACATCAACAGAAATTTGTCGCAGTATAACATGAAGCCGCCTTTGTTGTTATGCAACGGTTGGAGCAGCGGTCACGTAACGCTATACTGCTTTTCTTTATCACTGGCCAACTGTCGACACCTAATATGCCCGTTTTTGCTCTGCTCGCCCTTGTCGCCTACTCAGTCAGCCTCGCGCTGATTATTCCCGCTCTGCTGCAAAAAAACAGCGGCTGGCGGCGTATGGCTATTCTTTCTGCGGTCGTCGCGCTGGTAAGCCATGCTATCGCCCTGGAAGCGCGTATCCTGCCCGGCGGTGAAAGCGGACAAAACCTGAGCCTGTTGAACGTTGGCTCGCTGGTTAGCCTGATGATCTGCACGGTAATGACTATCGTCGCTTCACGCAACCGTGGCTGGCTATTACTGCCCATTGTCTACGCCTTTGCTCTGATCAACCTCGCCTTCGCGACGTTTATGCCTAACGAGTTCATCACCCATCTCGAAGCGACACCGGGCATGATGATTCACATCGGGCTATCGCTGTTTGCTTACGCCACGCTGATTATCGCCGCGCTGTATGCACTGCAGTTGGCCTGGATCGATTATCAATTGAAAAACAAAAAACTGGCGTTCAGTAATGAAATGCCACCACTGATGAGCATTGAGCGGAAAATGTTTCATATCACCCAGATCGGCGTGGTTCTGCTGACGCTCACTCTGTGTACTGGCCTGTTTTACATGCATAACCTGTTCAGTACTGAAAATATTGATAAAGCCGTTCTTTCTATCGTGGCATGGTTTGTCTATATCGTTCTGTTGTGGGGGCATTACCATGAAGGCTGGCGCGGACGTCGCGTCGTATGGTTTAACGTCGCAGGCGCAGTCATTCTGACGCTGGCCTATTTCGGCAGCCGTATACTGCAGCAGTTCGTGAGTTAAATCTTTAAGGAACCCTACGTGGAACACATCTCCACCACCACGCTCATTGTCACGCTTCTCATCATGGTGGTCATTTCCGCCTATTTTTCCGGTTCTGAAACCGGAATGATGACTCTGAATCGCTATCGTCTGCGGCATCGGGCCAAGCAAGGTAATCGTCAGGCAAAACGCGTTGAAAAGTTACTTCGCAAACCGGATCGCCTGATAAGCCTGGTACTGATCGGGAATAACCTGGTGAATATTCTGGCCTCCGCGCTTGGCACTATTGTCGGTATGCGCCTGTATGGCGATGCCGGCGTCGCCATCGCCACCGGGGTGCTAACGTTTGTGGTGCTGGTTTTTGCCGAAGTACTGCCAAAGACCATTGCCGCGCTGTATCCAGAAAAAGTCGCCTACCCGAGCAGTTTTTTGCTGGCCCCCCTGCAAATCATCATGATGCCGCTGGTCTGGTTGCTTAATACCATCACCCGTCTGCTGATGCGCATGATGGGTATCAAAACGGATATCGTGGTGAGCGGTTCGCTGAGTAAAGATGAACTGCGAACGCTGGTGAATGAATCACGCTCCCAAATCTCACGTCGTAATCAGGATATGCTGCTGTCCGTGCTGGATCTGGAAAAAGTCAGCGTCGATGACATCATGGTGCCGCGCAGTGAAATCATCGGCATTGATATTAACGACGACTGGAAATCAATCGTGCGCCAGCTTTCGCACTCCCCTCACGGTCGTATTGTGCTGTACCGCGACTCACTCGACGATGCCATCAGTATGCTGCGCGTACGCGAAGCCTGGCGATTAATGGCGGAGAAAAAAGAGTTCACCAAAGAGACCATGTTACGC